>JADZCB010000220.1 GCA_020851775.1 Gammaproteobacteria bacterium | reverse complement strand
TGGTGCGCCGTGTAGGAGTCGAACCTACGACCCTCGGATTAAAAGTCCGGTGCTCTACCGACTGAGCTAACGGCGCGCGGGCGGGACGCAAAGAGCGGCGGATGATAGCGAATCCGCTCCGGCAGACCAACCGGAACGGACGAGTACCGACGACGAACCGCCGCCCTGCGCGGTACCGGACCTGGCGCCGGCCTTCGCCGGCAATCGCGAACCGCAGTGCCGGCGCTGGCGTCGGCAGGCGCAATCCGTGCTGCGGGGAGTGGGCACGGAGCCATCATCTCGGTCATGATCGGCGGGTCGCGACAGGCCCGCCATGCGCGGCTTGAATCGAGCGCAACCGCCCACATGTCCCGCAACGTTCGGCGCTGAAGCGTCGGGCCTGCGTGCCGGCGTTGCGCGACGACGCATTCTTTTCAGGAAACCGGATTGCCATGCCTACGTATTCTTATCTGTGCAGTGACTGTGACCATCGTTTCGATACCGTGCAACGCATGTCCGAGGATGCGCTCCGCGAATGTCCGGCGTGCGGCAAACCCAGCCTGGTCCGCCAGGTGTCGGCGGTCGGCTTCGCGTTGAAAGGCGGCGGCTGGTACGTCACCGATTTCCGCGACAAGGGCAAACCGAAGAAAAGCGACGGCGAGGCATGCGCCACCTCGAGTGATGGCGCAACGCCGCCGGCTGCGACGCCGGCGCCGTCGACCGCGCCCGCCGACAGCAGCCCGAAGGCCGCCGCGAGCAGCGACTGAAGCGCGCATCGGCGGCAGTCAAAGCCCGCCGATTCAACGATCTGCGGAGTTGCAGCAGCCCCGTTGCACAGCTTATCATCGGCTGTCGCGCCGCGCGCGACGCGCTGCCTTTCCATCAGTCAACGAAGATCTTCGATGCGTACTCACTATTGCGGCGACGTCAACGAGCAAGCGATCGGTGAAATCGTCACCGTCTGTGGCTGGGTCCATCATCGGCGCGATCACGGTGGCGTGATTTTCATCGACCTGCGTGATCGGGCGGGCGTGCTGCAGATCGTGATCGACCCCGACACGCCGGCCGCCTTCGCGCTCGCCGAACGTGCCCGCAGCGAATACGTGCTGCGCGCCCGGGCCAAGGTGCGGCACCGACCGGACGGCACCGTCAACCCGAACCTGCCGACCGGTCGGGTCGAGGCGCTGGTGCAGGAGCTCGAGATCCTGAACAGCGCACAGACGCCGCCGTTCCAGCTCGACGATCAGACCGTGCAGGAAGAAACGCGGCTGCGCTTCCGCTACATCGATCTGCGCACGCCGCGGATGCAACGCAACCTGATGCTGCGCGCGCAGGTCGCGCGTTTTTTCCGACGCTTCCTCGATGACCAGGGTTTCATCGACATCGAAACGCCGGTGCTGACGAAGGCGACGCCGGAAGGCGCGCGCGATTACCTCGTGCCGAGCCGCACGCATCCCGGCCGCTTCTTCGCGCTGCCGCAGTCGCCGCAGCTCTTCAAGCAGCTCCTGATGATGTCGGGCTTCGATCGCTACTATCAGATCGTGCGCTGCTTCCGAGACGAAGATCTGCGCGCCGATCGCCAGCCCGAGTTCACGCAGCTCGACATCGAGATGTCCTTCGTCGACGAAGCTGCCGTCACCGGCCTGATGGAGCAGATGATCCGCACGCTGTTCCGCGAGGTGATGAACGTCGAACTGCCGGATCCGTTCCCGCGGCTGAGTTACGCAGAAGCGATGCGACGCTATGGCAGCGATCGTCCGGATTTGCGCAATCCGCTCGAACTCGTCGAGCTGAAGGACGTGATGCAGGGTGTCGAGTTCAAGGTCTTCGCCGCCGCCGCCGGCAATCCAGCCGGCCGCATCGCCGCGCTGCGCGCGCCGGGCGGCAGTGCGCTGTCGCGCAAGCAGATCGACGACTATACCGACTTCGTCGCGATCTACGGCGCCAAGGGCCTCGCCTATATCAAGGTCAACGACCGCGCCGGCGGGCGCGACGGCCTGCAGTCGCCGATCCTGAAATTCCTGCCGGACGCCGTCATCGAGGCGATCCTCGTGCGCACCGGCGCCGTCGACGGCGACGTCGTGTTCTTCGGCGCCGACGACGCGAAGGTCGTCAATGCCGCGCTCGGCGCGCTGCGCGACAAGGTCGCGGCCGATCTCGACCTCGTCGCAGACGCCTGGCGTCCGCTGTGGGTCGTCGACTTCCCGATGTTCGACTGGGACGCCGAGACGAAGCGCTGGCAGGCGCTGCACCATCCGTTCACCGCCCCGCACGCGGACGCGGCGAGCGTTGCCGCGACTCCCGGCGAGGCGCTGTCGCGGGCCTACGACATGGTGCTGAACGGCAGCGAGATCGGGGGCGGTTCGATCCGCATCCACGACCAGGATCTGCAGGCGCAGGTGTTCGCGCTGCTCGGCATCGGCCCGGACGAAGCGCGCGAAAAATTCGGCTTCCTGCTCGATGCTTTGCAGTGCGGTTGCCCGCCGCACGGCGGGATCGCCTTCGGTCTCGACCGGCTGATCATGCTGATGTCCGGCGAACGTTCGATTCGCGAAGTGATAGCCTTTCCGAAGACGCAGACCGCGAGCTGCCCGCTGACGGCGGCGCCGACCGCGGTCGCAGACCTGCAATTGCGCGAACTCGGCATCCGCCTGCGGCGCTCCGAGAGCCCGGCCGGCGGCGGTTGAACGCGCTGCACGGAGGGCGGAGCCATGCCGCAAAGCCGATGAATGGTGCAGAACCGGAAACCATCGCAGGCACGATAAGCACACCGTTGCCCCCGTTCGCGGTCCCGCCGACGGTGGTCGAGGTTCTCGAACCCGCGGAGCGCGACGCGCTGCGCGCGGAAATCAAGACGCTGCTCGGGCGCGAACGGGCGGTGCTGGTCGCGCACTACTACACCGATCCCGAACTGCAGTCGCTGGCCGAGGAGACCGGCGGCTACGTGTCCGACTCGCTGGACATGGCGCGCTTCGGCCACGAGCACGAGGCGCAGACGCTGGTCGTCGCCGGCGTGCGCTTCATGGGCGAGACGGCGAAGATCCTGAACCCCGAGAAGCGCGTGCTGATGCCGACGCTCGAGGCCGAGTGTTCGCTCGACCTCGGCTGCCCGCCGGAAGCGTTCGCGCGCTTCTGTGACGAGCACCCGGATCGCACCGTCGTCGTCTACGCCAACACGAGCGCGGCGGTGAAGGCGCGTGCCGACTGGATGGTGACCTCCGGCAGTGCCCTCGACGTCGTCAGTCACCTGCACGCACAGGGTCAGAAAATCCTGTGGGCACCGGACAAGTATCTCGGCGACTACATCCGGGAACATACCGGGGCCGACATGCTGTTGTGGAACGGCGCCTGCGTCGTGCACGAAGAGTTCAAGGGTCGGGAACTGGCCGAGTTGAAGTCGCGCTATCCCGACGCGAAAGTGCTCGTGCATCCCGAGTCGCCGCCCTCGGTCATCGCGCTCGCCGATGTCGTCGGTTCGACGACGGGACTCATCAAGGCGGTACAGACCCTGCCCGCGCAGCGCTTCATAGTCGCCACCGACCGCGGCATTTTCTACAAGATGCAGCAGGCGGCGCCGGAGAAGATTCTGATCGAAGCGCCGACCGCCGGCCGCAGCGCGACGTGCCGGAGTTGTGCCCATTGTCCGTGGATGGCGATGAACGGCCTGCGCAGGCTCGCGCACACGCTGCGCACCGGGGAGAACGAGATCCTAGTGCCGCGCGAGATCGCCGAGCGCGCGGTGGCGCCGATCAGGCGGCTGCTCGACTTCTCGGCACAGCGGCAGAGGATCGTCTATGGCGACAACGACGCCTGAGCCGGCCATCGCGCGGTGACCCTGATCCTGGGCATCGACCCCGGTTCGCGCGTGACGGGCTACGGCCTCGTGACGATGGCGCGCAATCACGGTCACCACGTCGCGAGCGGCACCGTCGTCGTCGGCGATCTGCCGTTCGATGCGCGGCTGCGCGCGATTTTCGAAGGACTGACGGCCCTGATCCGAGAACACCGGCCGGACGAAGTCGCGATCGAGAAAGTATTCATGAACCGCAATGCGGATTCGGCACTGAAGCTCGGTCAGGCACGCGGCGCGGCGATCGTCGCCGCGGCGTTGTGCGATCTGCCGGTCCATGAATATGCACCGAACGAGATCAAGCTCGCGATCGTCGGGCGCGGTCACGCGGCGAAGGAACAGGTTCAGCACATGATCAAGGCGATGCTCACGCTCGACGCGACCCCCGTCGCCGATGCGGCCGACGCGCTGGCCGTCGCGTTGTGCCACGGGCATACGCGCCAGAGTCTCGCCGCGATGGCGCGCGCCGGTGGCGTCGTACGGCGCGGGCGCGCGGGGCGTTATCTGTGATCGGACGCATCCGCGGACTTCTCGTCGAGAAGCATCCACCGCGTGTACTCGTCGAGTGCCACGGCGTCGGTTATGAAATCGACGCGCCGATGTCGACGATCTGGGCCCTGCCGGAGTTGAACCAGGAAGTCATGCTGCACACCCAACTCGTCGTGCGTGAGGACGCGCATCACCTCTACGGCTTCGCGACATTGGCCGAACGTGCGCTGTTCCAGGGGCTCCTGAAGGTCAGCGGGATCGGCGCACGCATGGCGCTCGCCGTGCTGTCCGGCATGCAGGTCGAGGAGTTCGTGCTCTGTGTGCAGCGGGGAGACACGACGCGTCTGACGAACCTGCCGGGCATAGGCAAGAAGACGGCCGAGCGGCTGATCGTCGAAATGCGGGATCGCGTCACCGACTGGTCCGCGACCGCGGGGCTGCCGGTGCCGAACGTGGCGGTCGCCGCACCATCGGGCGAGGCCGTCGCCGACGCGGTCAGCGGTCTCATCGCGCTCGGCTACAAGCCGCAGGAGGCGAGTCGCCTGGTGCACGGACTCGACACCGACGGCAAGTCGAGTGAAGCGATCATCCGTGAAGTGCTGCGTGGCCTCGCGCGCGCGTGACGCCGCGGCCCGTTAAAGAAGCTCTGAACATGTCCTTCGTGGACTTGTTCAGAGTCGCCGAGCCCGAAGCAGGTTCGGGCTCGTCTCCGCGAATCAAGTGTTTGCGCACGGGCCATTCATGGCCCGCGGAAACTCTGCTTTTTGCAGAGTTTCATTAACCCCGAATTCAGTCTGCGTCCGTTACACTGCGCGACATCGTCGATGGCCACCGATCGCCTCATTTCCGCCGCTCCCAGCACCGAAGATGCCGTGCTCGATGGCGCGATCCGTCCGCGCCGGCTCACCGACTACATCGGGCAGCCGGTCGTCCACGAACAGATGGAGATCTTCATCGGCGCCGCGCGCAAGCGTGCCGACGCGCTGGATCACGTGCTGATCTTCGGCCCGCCAGGCCTCGGCAAGACGACGCTCGCGCACATCATCGCCAACGAAATGGGCGTGAACCTGCGCCAGACTTCCGGTCCGGTGCTCGAGCGGCCCGGTGATCTCGCCGCGCTGTTGACGAATCTCGAGCCGCGCGACGTGCTGTTCATCGACGAGATCCACCGGCTGAGTCCGGTCGTCGAGGAAATCCTCTATCCCGCGATGGAGGACTTCCAACTCGACATCATGATCGGCGAGGGTCCCGCCGCGCGCGCGCTGAAGCTCGATCTGCCGCCGTTCACGCTGGTCGGTGCGACGACGCGCGCCGGCTTGCTGACCTCGCCGCTGCGTGACCGCTTCGGCATCGTGCAACGGCTCGAGTTCTACTCTGTCGACGATCTCGCCCGCATCGTCGCGCGTGCCGGCCAGATCCTCGATGTCGCCATCGACGCAGCCGGCGCCCGCGAAATCGCCGGTCGTGCGCGCGGCACGCCGCGCATCGCAAACCGGCTGCTGCGCCGGGCGCGCGACTACGCCGAGGTCAGGGCCGATGGCATGCTCGACGGGGAGGTCGCTGCGCGCGCGCTCGATCTGCTGTCGGTCGATTCGAACGGCTTCGACACGATGGACCGCCGGCTGCTGCTGACGATCATGCAGAAGTTCGACGGCGGACCGGTCGGCATCGACAGCCTCGCCGCGGCAATCGGTGAAGAGCGCGGGACGATCGAGGACGTGCTGGAACCGTTCCTGATTCAGCAGGGTTTCATGCTGCGCACGGCGCGCGGCCGGATGGCGACGCGTACGGCGTGGGTGCATTTCGGCCTGATCCCGCCACCGGCCGCGGCGGCGCCACCGCCGGATCTGTTCGACGAGCTGCCGCCACGATGAGCACCGCGCATTACAGCCTGCGTCTGCGCGTCTACTACGAGGATACCGACGCGGCGGGCATCGTCTACCACGCGAACTACCTGAAGTTCATGGAACGTGCGCGCACCGAATGGCTGCGTGCGCTCGGCTTCGAGCAGGACGTGCTGGCGCGCCAGCACGGTATCGGTTTCGTCGTGCGCAGTGCCGAGCTCGATTTCGTGCGACCGGCGCGCTTCAACGACGAATTGCTGTCGACCGTTCGCGTCGAACGCTGTGGGCGCGCCAGCGTCGATCTCGTGCAGCACGTGCTGCGTGCCGATGGCGAACTCCTGTGCGCCGGGCGCGTGCGTGTCGGGGCGGTCGACCTGAAGCGCATGATGCCGCAGGCGATGCCGCAAGCGGTTTACCTGGGGATACGGAATGCATACTGATTTGTCGATTGCGAGTCTGATTCTGGGCGCAAGCCTGCTGGTGAAGCTGGTGATGCTCGCGCTGCTGCTCGCGTCGGTCGCGTCGTGGACGCTGGTGTTCAGGAAGCGACGCGAACTCCTGAGCGCCAAACGTGCGGCGGCGAACTTCGAGGACCAGTTCTGGGCAGCCGAGGATCTGACCGCGCTGTTCAACCGGCTGTCTACCCAGCGCAGCCCGGCCGATGGCACGCAGCGGATGTTCGAAGCCGGTTTCAGGGAATTCGCCCGCCTGCGCAAGAAGGACGGCATTCCGCCCGACATGGTGCTCGAAGGCTCGCAACGCTCGATGCGCATCGCGTTGTCGCGCGAGCTCGAGGCGCTCGAAGCGAACCTGCCGATGCTCGCGACGGTCGGCTCGGTCAGTCCGTACATCGGCCTGTTCGGTACGGTGTGGGGGATCATGAACTCGTTCCGCGGGCTTTCGAACACGCACCAGGCAACGCTCGCGATGGTCGCACCGGGGATCTCGGAAGCCCTGGTCGCGACGGCGATGGGCCTGTTCGCCGCGATCCCCGCGGTCATTTTCTACAACCGTTTTTCCAGCGACATCGACCGGCTCGCCTCGCGCTACGAGATCTTCCTCGAGGAGTTCTCCGCCATCCTGCAACGCCAGGTCCATGTCTGAATGACCGCGTACGCACGTAGCGTTCTCGTCGTTGCCACGCCCGGGCGTCGTGGAGACCGCGCATGGCGAGCGTGACGCCCCGCGGGGGGCGGCGGCGAAGCAAGCGGCTGATGGCCGAGATGAACGTCGTGCCGTACATCGACGTCACGCTGGTGCTGCTGATCATTTTCATGATCACCGCGCCGCTGATCACGCAGGGTGTCAAGGTCGACCTGCCGCAGGCACCGTCGGAAGTGATGGAACCGCAGCAGGAAGAGCCCGTCGTGGTCAGTATCGATGCCGATGGCAATCTTTACGTTGATCTCGGTGAGCGTCCCGACGAGCCGATCGACGAAGACACCCTCGTCACGCGCGTCGCCGGCATCAAGAAGTACAAGCCGGCGACCGAGTTTCTCGTGCGCGGCGATGCCGGTGTGCCCTACGGCCGCGTCGTCGAGGTGATGGCGTTGATGCAAGGGGCGGGGCTCGACAGCGTGGGTCTGCTGACCCAGCCGCCGGAAAAATGACCCGGGGGCGCCGTCGCACGTGAAGAAACAGGTACGCGAACCGCGTCGGGCGGCGCCCCAGGCCTCGCGCAGTCGGGCTTTCTATTACTCGCTGCTGCTGCACGCAGCGATCGTGATCGTGTTCGTCGTCGGTATCGACTTTGCGAACACGCCGGCGCCGATGCCCGCCGGTGAATCGAAGGTCATGAATGCGAAGGCTGTCGACAGCAAGGCGGTCGAACAGGAGATGCAGAAGTTGAAGGCCGCCGAACAGGCGAAGCAGCGCGAGGCAGAGCGCAAGGTCGAGGAAGCCGCCGAACGGCGCCGGCAGGAAGAACGGCGCCTCGAGGAGCTGAAGACCGAAAAGGAAAAGCTCCGGCAGGAACAGGCGGCGGAGTCCCAGCAGCTCGCCGAACAGAAGAAGCAGCTCGAACGCGAGAAGGCCGCCGAGCAGCGACGCCAGGAAGAGGCGCGCAAGGCGGCAGAACAGAAGAAAGTCGCGGAGCAGAAGAAGCTCGCGGAACAGGCCAAGGCGGAAGCCGAGGCGCGGAAGAAGGAAGCCGAGAAAAAGAAGGCCGAGGAAGAACAACGCAAGGCGGAAGAAGTCAGGAAGAAGGCGGAAGAGGCGAAGCGCGCGGCGGAAGAGAAGCGCAAGGCCGCCGAAGCGAAGGCGCTCGCCGACGAAATGGCGGCCGAGGAGGCGGAACTTGCCGCCGCCGCGCAGGCCAGAGCGGATCAGTCGGCGCTCGCGAAATACTCGGCTGCCATCATGCGGCAGGTGGCGAGCAATTTCGTGGCGCCGAGCATGGACGCCGGGTTGAAGTGCACGCTGCTCGTGCGCATGATCCCCGGCGGCCAGGTGGTCGATGCCAAAGTCGTGAAGTCGAGCGGGAACCCGACCTTCGACCGGCAGGCCGAGCTCGCGGTGCGTAAGGCATCGCCGCTGCCGGTGCCGGACGAACCCCGCCTGTTCCAGCAGATGAAGGAAATCCAGTTCGAATTCGATCCGGGTGCGATGTGATGAAGTTTCTGATCACGCTGTGGTGCTGTCTCGTCTCGACGCTGGCCGTCGCCCAGATCGGCGGTGGGCCGTTGACGATCCGCATCACGCAAGGGGTCGAAGGCGCGTTGCCGCTTGCGATCGTGCCTTTTGAATGGGCAGGCCAGCCGTTGCCGCAGGACATCGCGCAGGTCATCGCAAACGATTTGACCCGCAGCGGCCGCTTCAACGTGATGCCGATGACCGATCTTCCGGCGCGGCCGAACGACATCGCGCAGGTCAACTTCAAGGACTGGCGCACGGTCGGCATGGACAATCTCGTCGTCGGTCGCATCACCGCCACCAGCGACGGTGGCTATCTCGTCGAATTCCGGCTGCTCGATGTGTTCGGCGGCAAGCAGCTCGCCGGCTTCCAGATCCCGTCACACGTGTCGAACCTGCGTCTCACGGCGCATCACATCAGCGACATCATCTACAAGACGCTGTTGAACACCGACGGCGCGTTCTCGACGCGCATTGCCTATGTCACCGTCGACCGCAAGGACGCGAAGAACAGCCTTTATCGCCTGCAGATCGCCGATGCCGACGGCTACGACGCGAAAACCATCCTCGAATCACCGCAACCGCTGATGTCGCCGGCGTGGTCACCGGACGGCAACCGCCTGGCATACGTGTCCTTCGAAGAACGGAATTCCGCGATCTACGTGCAGGACGTGCGGACCGGCGCGCGCGAAAAAGTGGTGTCGGGAGTGGGAATCAACAGCTCGCCGGCGTTTTCACCGGACGGCGGGCGCCTCGCCGTGACACGCTCGATGGAAGGCAATCCCGACATCTATGTCGTCGACATCGCGAGCAGGCAGCAGCGGCGGCTGACGACGCACGAGGCGATCGACACGGAAGCGGCGTGGGCGCCGGACGGCAGTGCGATCGTCTTCACCTCGGATCGTGGCGGCGGGCCGCAGATCTACCGCATGTCGCCGCAAGGGGGTGACGCGAAGCGCGTCACCTTCAATCTCGGCAACTACAATTCGCGCGCGAGCTATTCGCCCGACGGCAAGAAGCTCGTGATGGTCAACGGCGGCTCGGGCTTTCGCATCGTCGTGCTCGATCTCGCGACCGGCGGCAGCCGCGTGCTGACCGGTTCGAGCCTCGATGAATCGCCGAGCTTCGCGCCGAATGGAAGCATGATCATCTATGCGACAATGGGCGGACGCGGTACCGAACTCGCCGCGGTGTCGGTCGACGGCACCGTGAAGCAGCGCCTTGCGCTGCAGGTCGGTCAGGTCCGCGAGCCCGCGTGGGGACCCTTCCGGAAATGACCGGCCGGCACGACGACACGAACGACCAATCAAAAGCGTGATGCGAAGAGGAGTGAACGACATGAAAAGAGCAATCCTGAATGGCTTCGTGGTGCTGTTCGTGGCGCTTCTGGCCGCCGGGTGCTCGAACCTGAACAAGAAGCAGACGGGCAGCACGACGGTCGAGAGCCGCGGCATCTCGAGCGGCGAGATGAGCGACATCGACGCGGCCCGCAGTTCCGGCATCGCCGACGGCGCGAGCGCCGGGGCGGCCGAACTGAACGACCCGAACAGCCCGCTGTCGGTGCGCGTGATTTATTTCGATTACGACAGCAGCAATATCCGCGAAGACTTCCAGTCGGTCGTCGAAGCGCATGCCGCTTACCTCGCCGCCCATCCGGAAACCACCATCACGCTCGAAGGTCACGCCGACGAACGCGGTTCGCGCGAGTACAACCTGGCGCTTGGCGAGCGCCGTGCACTCGCACTGCGCCGCCAGTTGGTGCTGCTCGGCGCCACCGCGGGTCAGATCCGCACCGTGAGCTACGGTGAGGAACGCCCGGTCGCCGAGGGTCACGACGAGCAGTCGTACTCGCTGAACCGTCGCGCCGAAATCATCTACCAGTAACTGCCGATCGCCACGGGTCGGCGGTGCGTCGCCTGCGCCGTCGGCCGAGGAGCCCGTCTATGCGACGCACGTCGATGGTCATTGCGCTGTGTGCTGCGCTGACGCTGCCGCTGGGAGCCGCCGCGCAGAGCGCGAGTCCGGATCTCGCGGGACGCGTCGGCAAGCTCGAACAGGCCCTGTCGAACCGCGGGTTGATCGACCTGCTGAACGAAGTGGAACGCCTGAAGCAGGAAAACCAGTCGCTGCGTGGGCAGATCGAGACTCTCGGCTATGAAATCGAGCAACTGAAGAAGAGCCAGGCGTCGGTCTATACCGATTTCGATCGCCGGCTGCAGACGGTCGAGGGGAGCGGTGTCGTGGCGGCGGAGCAGGGTGCGCTGCCGATGCTTGCCCCCGCGCCGGGTGATGCCGTCGCCGGGACACCGGCGCCGCAGTCGGCGTTGCAGGTCGAGACCGAGACCGCCGGCATGCCGCCGCCCGCAGGAGCCGATGCGTCGATGCCGGCCGACGCGAGCGTGGCACCCGACGGCGGTACGCTACCGGAGCCGATCCGGGACGCGGCGGCGGTCGACGCGAATGGCGCCCCGCTGCCGCCCGTGAAGACGCCGACGCAGGCGGGTATAGAGCCCATCGAACCGACGCTCGCGCCGGCGCCGCTGCCCGGCCGCCAGGCGGCCGGGGTGACGAATCCCGGCGAGGTCGCGCCACCGCTCGCGCAGGGACCGACACTCGACGACGCGAGCTCGGAGGCCGCCTACCGCGACGCCTTCGCGCTGCTGCGCGCCGGGGAATACGACCGTGCGGTCACCGCGTTCAACGATTTCCAGACGAAATACCCGCAGAGTCAGTATGGCGACAACGCCCAGTACTGGCTGGCCGAGGCTCATTACGCGCAACGTGACTATGCCGCCGCCGTCACCGAGTACGAGAAGATGCTCGCGAACTACCCGCAGAGCCGCAAGCTGTCGCACGCGATGTTGAAGATAGGGTACAGCTACGACTCGCTCGGCAAGCCCGCCGAGGCGCGCGCGGTCCTCGAGGATCTGCGCCAACGCTTTCCCGGATCCGCCGCTGCGCGCCTGGCCGAAGAACGGCTCGGCCAGCTCGGGGCCGCGCGCTGAGCCGCGCACCCAGCGCACGCCGATGGCCGCCGCGGCCCTGCGTACCGTCGTCCTGCTCTCCGGCGGCCTCGATTCGGCGACGCTGCTCGCCGCCGCCCGCGCGGCCGGCCATGACTGTTACGCACTGACCGTCGACTACGGCCAGCGGCACGCGGCCGAGCTCGCGGCCGCGCGGGCACTCGCGACGACATACGCCGTGCGCGAACATCGCGTGGCGCGCGTCGATCTCGGGCAGTTCGGCGGCTCGGCGCTGACCGATCCCGCGCTCGCGGTGCCCGAAACGGCGAGCGCCGGCATCCCCGTCACCTACGTCCCGGCCCGCAACACCGTGATGCTCGCCGTCGCGCTCGCCTGGGCCGAAGTGCTGGCGGCGCATGAAATTCACATCGGCGTCAACGCGATCGACTACGCCGGCTATCCCGACTGTCGTCCGCCGTTCATCGCGGCGTTCAATGAACTGGCGCGGGTCGCGACGAAAGCGGGCCTCGACGCCTGTGCGCCGCGCATCGAAGCGCCGCTGATGCAACTTGGGAAAGCGGAGATCGTGCGGTGGGGGACTACGCTCGGCGTCGACTACGCCAGAACGGTGTCCTGCTACCAGGCCGATGCCGGTGGCCGGGCCTGCGGCCGCTGCGACGCGTGTCGTCTGCGCGCGCAGGGGTTTGCGACCGCCGGCCTTGCCGATCCGACGCGTTACGTGTCGATCTCTGGCTGAGACGACGCGGGCTCAGGCGCGCGGCACACCACCGAGGCCGGGCGCCGCCGAGATCTGCTGACTGCGATAACTGCCGTATAGCGACTGGATGGTGCGCACGTAGATCAGCGCCTGGCCGTAGCGCCGATCGCCGGCGCTGCCGCCGGGCTGCGCGAGCCTCAGCATCGCCGCTTCGACGTTGCCTGTCCAGCGGTTGGGATCGAGCTTCAGGCGCGCGGCGTACCGCCGCGCCTGTTGCAGCCGCCTGGGACCGAGATTGTAGGCGGCGAGTGCGAACCAGGTGCGCTCGCCGACCGGCACGCCGGCATCGAACTCGTTGCGCAGCTCATAGAGATATTTGACGCCGGCATGGATCGCGCTTTCCGGGCGTGCGAGGTCGGCGAAGCCGAGGGCCAGCGCAGTGCGCGGCATGAGCTGCATCAGACCGCGGGCCCCGCTCGGCGACACCGCGCGCGGATCGAACTGGCTTTCCTGGTACATCTGCGCGGCGATCAGGCGCCAGTCGAAGCCGTACCGATCGGCATAGCGCCGCACGATCCGATCGTATGGGGACAGCCGGCCGTCATAGCCGGCGACGAACGTGCGGGCTTCGCGTTCGGCCTCGTAGCGCGCGGCAAGAATCGACGCCAGTCCCGTTCGCTGGGCGTCGACGAGAAACTCGTCGACGGCATCGAGCAGGGCCTCGTCTCCTTCGCGCACGGTCCAGCGATAGTCATAGGCGTGCGCGATCGAGGTCCCGACATGCAACTCGGGATGCAGGGCGCGGAGACGGGCGGCCACGGCGCCGGAGACCACGGTGGCATCGACCATGCCGTCGGCGACACGCGCGAGCAGCAGCGATTCGGGGACGGCGGGCGACACCGCGATCACGCTCGTGCCCGGCAGGCGCGCGCGCATTGATGTCAGCGCGCGGAAGGCTGGGGATCCTTCCGTCGCGGCGAGCACCAGACCGCCGAGTTCCAACGGTGAGCGCAGCGGCAATGCGCGCCGGCTGACCGTCGCGAAGGCTTCGTAGCCGTATGTGCGCGAGCGCGCGTAGCCCGGACCGGAGCCCTGTGTCGGCGCCTCGACGAGCCTTCCCGTGACGAGATCGCCGGCGCCTCTGGCGAGCCAGTCGAGCATCTGGGCGTCGTCGTGGGCGACCCGCACTTCCAGCCGCAGTTTGTGCCGTTCGGCGAAATTCGCGGCAAGTTCGAGTTCATACCCGGAGGGTTTGCCGTCGCGAATGTAATAGTTGCCGGGTTCGACACGGGTGATGATGCGCAGGACGCCGCGACGCTTGATCGCTGCGAAATCACGCACGAAGACGGACGGTTCGAAATAGGCGGCGTGATAGCGATCGATGAACTGGTTGAGATTCGCCAGCAGCGCCGGATCGGTGCGTCGCACGTACCACGACAACGGGCGTTCGGTGGTCAGATCGAACAACCGTTTGATCCGGGGATTATCGGCGAGGAAATCGAGACCGCCGGCCACCGGCAGCACGGCGATGTCGACCATGCCGTCGGCGACGAGCTGCAGCGGCGCGCTGCGCGGCAGCTCGTTCGCAAGCGCATGCAGCTTCAGGCCGGGCACGATCCGCTGCACGCGGTCGAAGTAATGCCAGTGCGGTGAACCGAGCGCCATCGCGACGCTCATCTGCGCGAGTTCGAGTGGATTGCGGGCACGGTTGTCCGTGCGTCCGACGACGACATAGCGTTCGGTGGCGACGGGCGAGGTGGCGACGAGCCTGGCGGCGGTCCGTGCGTCGGGTGGCACCGGACCGGGTGCGATGACGACGTCGATCGCGTCGTTCAGTATCCGTTGCCGGATGTCGGCGGGACGCACCGCGTTCGACCATTCGAGGCGTCGGCCGAGAGCGCGGGCGAAATCTTCGAGCATGCGCCGCGCCTGTTCGTCACCGACACCCTGCGCATCGCCGGCGGCCGGCAACGCGAGTACGCGCAGCGCGTCCGGCGCCGCCGATGCGGCAACCGGGGCGATTGCAACCTGCTGCGCGAGCGGCCGGGAGTTGGCGTGGGCAGCTGCGACATGCAGCAGCACACCCACGGCGCAGCCCAGCCAGGCAGCGCTGACTCGAATTCCGCGAGACATACCAGCGTAGGCGTATCGTTCTTTTAGTCTGGTGCGGCCTATTTACGCCGCTCGGGCGGACAGTTCAATCGCGTGTCCGCAACAGCCGGCGTAGTCGGGCCGCCATCCGTCCTGATGACAT
>JADZCB010000219.1 GCA_020851775.1 Gammaproteobacteria bacterium | reverse complement strand
GACGGCCTAATCGAGGGAGCGCTACGATGAACATCAACCTGACACTGGTGGCTCAGTTCCTCTGGTTCTTTGCCTTTGTCTGGTTTACCGCGCGTTTCGTCTGGCCACCGCTGATGCGGGCCGTCGATGCGCGCCAGAAGAAGATCGCAGAAGGACTCGCCGCGGCCGAAAAGGGCCAGCAGGAACTCGTCAGTGCGACTGGCAAGGTGGAAGAGCTGGTGCGCGGCGCCAAGGCGCAGAGCCAGGAACTCGTCGCCAACGCGCAGAAGCGTGCCGACGAGATGATCGAAGCGGCGAAGGAAGCCGCGAAGGTCGAAGGCGAGCGTCAGATCGCTGCCGCTCGGGCGAGCATCGAGCAGGAAATCCAGCAGGCGCGCGAGCAGCTGCGCGAACAGGTCGCCCAGCTTGCGATGGTGGGTGCCGAGCAAATCCTCATGCGCGAGATCGATTCCGCGAAACACAAGGATGTGCTCGACACGCTGAGCGCACGTCTGTAAGGAGCCGCGAGCCGCCATGCAAGAGAACCTCACGATCGCCCGCCCATATGCGCAGGCCGCCTTCGAGACGGCGCGCGAGGCCGGGACGGTCGCGCAGTGGGACGATGCGCTGCAACTGCTCGGCACGATCGTCGGCGATGCGGCGATGCGGCGCGTGATCGTCGATCCGGGGATCAGCCGTCAGCGGCTGCTGGACCTGCTGTTCGATCTAGGCGGTCAGCACTTCGCCGGCGCCATCGGCAATTTCGTCAAGGTGCTCGTCGCCGCACATCGGCTCGACATCGCGCCGGAAATCGCGCAGGTCTATGCCGCGCACCGCGCCACCCAGGACAACGTCGCGAACGTCGAAGTCGTGTCGGCATTTCCGCTCGAGCCTGCACAGGCCGAACGCATCGGCAATGCGATGCGCAAACGACTCGGCAAGGAAATCCGGATCACCCACACGATCGACCAGGCGCTGATCGGCGGCGCACGGGTCAAGGTCGGTGACATGGTGTACGACGCCTCGCTGCGTGGCGGTCTGAATCAGCTTACCAACGTATTCAACTTGAAATGACCTCGACGCCCCGTGCACGTACGCGCGGTCCCGGCGACGCCTGAATAGACGAGGACGACCATGCAAATCAGCGCGACTGAAATCAGCGAACTCATCAAGAAGAAGATCAAGGAGTTCGATCTCGCGACGGAAGCCCGCACCGAAGGTACGGTAGTCAGCCTGACCGACGGCATCGCCCGCATCCACGGCCTGTCGGACGTGATGTCCGGTGAAATGATCGAGTTCCCGGGCAATACCTACGGTCTCGCGCTGAACCTCGAGCAGGATTCGGTCGGCGCGGTGATCATGGGCGAGTACACGCACATCAAGGAAGGCGATACCGTCCGCTGCACGAAGCGCATTCTCGAAGTGCCGGTCGGCGATGCGCTGCTCGGACGCGTCGTCAACGCGCTCGGTCAGCCGATCGACGGCAAAGGCCCGATCGACACGAAGCTCAGCTCGCCAATCGAAAAAATCGCGCCGGGCGTCATCTGGCGTAAATCGGTTTCGCAGCCCGTGCAGACAGGATTGAAATCAGTCGACGCGATGGTGCCCGTCGGGCGTGGACAGCGCGAACTGATCATCGGTGACCGCCAGACCGGCAAGACCGCCGTCGCCGTCGATACGATAATCAATCAGAAAGGCACCGGCATCAAATGCATCTACGTCGCCATCGGCCAGAAGGCGTCGTCGATCAACACGGTGATTCGCAAGCTCGAAGAGCACGGCGCGATGGAGCACACGATCATCGTCGCCGCGACCGCATCCGAGTCGGCTGCGCTGCAATTCATCGCACCATACTCCGGGTGTGCGATGGGCGAGTACTTCCGCGACAACGGGATGGACGCGCTGATCATCTATGACGATCTCACCAAGCAGGCGTGGGCGTATCGCCAGGTTTCACTGCTGCTGCGTCGTCCGCCAGGCCGTGAAGCGTATCCGGGCGACGTGTTCTACCTGCACTCCCGTCTCCTCGAGCGCGCGGCGCGCGTCAACGAGGACTACGTCGAGAAAGAGACCGGCGGCAAGGTCAAGGGCAAGACGGGTTCGCTGACGGCGCTTCCGATCATCGAGACCCAGGCGGGCGACGTGTCGGCGTTCGTGCCGACGAACGTAATCTCGATCACGGACGGCCAGATCTACCTTGAGACGAACCTCTTCAACTCGGGCTTCCGTCCCGCGATCAACGCCGGCCTGTCGGTGTCCCGCGTCGGCGGCGCGGCACAGACGAAGATCATCAAGAAGCTCGGCGGCGGCGTGCGCCTCGCGCTCGCGCAATACCGCGAGCTCGCGGCTTTCGCGCAGTTCGCGTCCGATCTGGACGAAGCTACCCGCAAGCAGCTCGACCGCGGGCAGCGCGTCATGGAACTGATGAAGCAAAAGCAATATTCGCCGCTGTCGGTCGCCGACATGGCGCTGTCGCTGTTCGCCGTCGACCGTGGTTATCTGGATGACGTCGATGTCAAAAAGGTCGGTGCGTTCGAGGCAGCCCTGCACGGCTACATGCGCTCGGCGAAGGCCGATCTGATGAAGACGATCAACGAGACCGGCGACTACAACGACGCGATCGAGGCCGATCTCGCCGATGCGATAGCCAAGTTCAAGCAGACGCAGACCTGGTAACCACGTCTCGAGGAACAGTTCATGGCCGTCGGCAAAGAAATCCGGGTCAAGATTGCGAGTGTCCAGAACACGCAGAAAATCACGCGTGCGATGGAAATGGTCGCGACGAGCAAGATGCGCAAGGCGCAGGATCGCATGCGTGCTGCCCGTCCCTATGCGGACCGCATCCGCAATGTCATCTCGCACGTCGCCCACGCCCATTCGGAATACCGGCATCCATTTTTCATCGCGCGCGACGTCAAGCGCGTCGGCATCATCGTGGTGTCCACTGATCGCGGTCTCTGCGGCGGACTGAATTCCAACCTTTTCCGTCTGCTTATCGCGCAGATGAAGAAGTGGCAGGCGGCGGGTGTCGAATTCGACGTGTCTACGATCGGGCGTAAAGGCCTGCAGTTTTTCCAGCGGGTCGGCGGGAATGTACTCGGGCAGGTCAGCCGTATCGGTGATGCACCGCATCTCGATCAGCTCATCGGCACCGTGAAGATCATGCTCGACGCCTACACCAGCGGGAGGATCGACCAGGTCTTCATCGCGTCGAACGACTTCGTGAACTCGATGACGCAGAAGGCCGAACTCGAGCAGCTCCTGCCCCTGAAGCCGAGCCAGGACACGTCGATTGCGCACCACTGGGACTACATCTACGAGCCCGAGGCGAAGGAAGTCGTCGACCAGCTGCTCGCGCGCTACATCGAATCACTGGTCTATCAGCGGGTCGTCGAGAACATCGCCTGCGAGCAGGCGGCGCGCATGGTCGCAATGAAGAGTGCCTCCGACAACGCCGGCAAGCTCATCAAGGAGCTGCAACTGATCTACAACAAGGCCCGCCAGGCCGCGATTACGCAGGAACTCGCCGAGATCGTCGGCGGTGCGGCGGCGGTCTGAACCCGTACGGCGTTGGCCGGACTGAATTAGCGAAAAGATTTCCAGAGGAACCGAAGCAATGAGCGGCAGCATCTCGCAAATCATCGGCGCGGTCATCGACGTCAAGTTCCCGACGAACGAGGTGCCGAAAATCTATGACGCGCTGAAACTCCAGGACGGCGCGACGACGCTCGAAGTGCAGCAGCAGCTCGGCGACGGCGTCGTCCGCACGATCGCGCTGGGTGCGACCGATGGCCTGCGCCGCGGCATGGACGTGACGAATACTGGCGCGCCGATCAACGTCCCTGTCGGCCAGAAGACACTCGGCCGCATCATGAACGTGCTCGGTGAGCCGATCGACGAAGCCGGCCCGATCGACACCGCCGAGACGATGTCGATTCATCGCGAGGCGCCTAAGTTCACCGATCTGTCGCCGGCGACCGAACTGCTCGAGACGGGCATCAAGGTCATCGACCTCATCTGCCCGTTCGCGAAGGGCGGCAAGGTCGGCCTGTTCGGCGGCGCAGGCGTGGGCAAGACCGTGAACATGATGGAGCTCATTCGCAATATCGCGATCGAGCACAGCGGTTTCTCGGTGTTCGCCGGCGTTGGCGAGCGCACCCGCGAAGGCAACGACTTCTACCATGAAATGAAGGACTCGAACGTCCTCGACAAGGTGTCGCTGGTCTACGGCCAGATGAACGAGCCGCCGGGCAACCGTCTGCGTGTCGCGCTGACCGGCCTGACGCTGGCCGAGAAGTTCCGTGACGAAGGCCGCGACGTGCTGCTGTTCGTCGACAACATCTACCGCTTCACGCTGGCGGGTACCGAAGTATCGGCGCTGCTCGGTCGCATGCCGTCGGCGGTGGGCTACCAGCCGACACTGGCCGAGGAGATGGGCCGCCTGCAGGAGCGCATCACATCGACCCGCACCGGTTCGATCACTTCGATCCAGGCGGTGTACGTGCCCGCCGACGACCTTACGGACCCGTCGCCCGCGACCACCTTCGCCCACCTCGATGCGACCGTCGTGCTGTCGCGTCAGATCGCCGAGCTCGGTATCTATCCCGCGGTCGACCCGCTCGATTCGACGAGCCGCCAACTCGACCCGCTGGTCGTCGGTCAGGAACATTACGACACCGCGCGCGCCGTCCAGGGCACGCTACAGCGCTACAAGGAACTGCGTGACATCATCGCGATCCTGGGCATGGACGAACTGTCGGAGGAAGATCGCCTCGTCGTCGCCCGCGCGCGCAAGATTCAGCGTTTCCTGTCCCAGCCTTACTTCGTTGCCGAAGTCTTCACCGGTGCGAAGGGTCGCTATGTGCCATTGAAGGACACGATCCGCGCGTTCAAGGCCATCGTCGCCGGCGAGTACGATCACCTGCCGGAGCAGGCGTTCTACATGGTCGGGACGATAGAGGACGCAGTTGAGAAGGCGAAGTCGATCTGAGCGAGGCACACGATGTCCACCATTCACGTCGATATCGTCAGCGCGGAGCGTGAGATCTTCGCTGGTGAGGCAGAGGCAGTGTTCGCCCCCGCACAACTCGGCGAAGTCGGCATCATGCCGGGTCACGCCGCGATGCTCGCCCAGCTTCGGCCGGGCGAGGTGCGCGTGCAAATGAAGGGCGGTGAACAGCAGGCGTTTTATGTCTCGGGCGGTATGCTCGAAGTGCAGCCGAGGAACGTGACCGTGTTGTCCGACACGGCGCTACGCGCGCACGATCTCGATGAAGCAGCCGTGTTGAAAGCCAAACAGGAAGCCGAAGACGCCCTGAAGGATCGCAGCGGCAAGCTCGACTTCGCGAAGGCACAGGCCGAACTCGCCGAACTCGCGGCCCAGCTCCAGACCATCCAGCGTCTGCGGCGTCGCGGCGGCTGATCTGTCATGAAGGGCGACGGGCTGCGCGCAACGCGTTCAGCCTGTCCTGCCGCTGCCGCTAACCACCGATGGCGGCTCGCTACGAACTCCTGTCAGTCTATTTGAGCCGATCACAGGGTCGGCATAACATCGCAGCGATCGCCGAATATCCGACACCACGGAGTTCCGCCGCATGAGCGCAGCAGTCTGCATCCTTGCCGCCGGCAAGGGAAAACGCATGATGTCCGATCAGCCCAAGGTCTTGCACCGTATCGCGGGCAAGCCGCTGCTCGGCCATGTGCTCGACACCGTCGCCGAGGTCAGCGATGCACGACCTGTGCTGATTTACGGCCATGGCGGGGAACAGTTGCAGCAGGCGCTCGCGGCGCGGCCGCTGACCTGGGTCGAGCAGCGCGAACAGCTCGGTACCGGGCATGCGGTCGCCCAGGCCCTGTCGCTGCTACCGAATGATGGAATCGTCCTCATTCTTTACGGGGATGTCCCGCTGCTGTCCGCCGCGACCTTGCGTCGTCTGCTCGACGCGGCCACACCCAGCGGTTTCGCATTGCTGACGGTCGTCCTTTCCGATCCGGGCGGCTATGGCCGGATCGTGCGCGATGCACACGACGAGATCGTGCGCATCGTCGAACACAAGGACGCATCGACCGATGAATTGGCGATCACGGAGATCAACACCGGCATCATGGCCGTGCGCGGCAGCTATCTGCATCGCTGGCTGCCGGCGCTCAAGAACGACAATGCGCAGCGCGAGTATTATCTGACGGATTGCGTTGCAGCCGCCGTTACCGAAGGCATCCGCGTCGCGGGCGTGTTTGCGAGTGACCCGGTCGAAGTCGCCGGCGTCAACAACCGCATTCAACTTGCCGAACTGGAGCGCACCTGGCAGCGACAGCGGGCGCTCGCGCTGATGGAAGCGGGTGTCACGTTGCTCGATCCGGCACGCTTCGACGTGCGCGGCGACGTGACATGCGGTCAGGATACGACCATCGATGTGAACGTGATCCTGAACGGACGGGTCCGGATCGGGTGCAACGTCGTCATCGGCCCGAATTGCGTATTGACGGACTGCGAGATAGGCGACGGCGCCGAGGTGCTCGCCAATTCGATCATCGAGGGTGCCAAGGTCGGCCGCGGCGCGCGTATCGGCCCGTTCGCGCGGTTGCGTCCCGACACTGAGCTCGGCGCCGACGTCCATGTCGGCAATTTCGTCGAAATCAAGAAATCGACGCTGGCCGAGGGCTCGAAGGCGAATCATCTCGCCTACATCGGCGACAGCGAGATCGGACGTAACGTGAATGTCGGCGCCGGGACCATCACCTGCAACTACGACGGTGCGTTCAAGCACAAAACGGTGATCGAGGATGACGTGTTCATCGGCTCGGACACTCAGCTCGTCGCCCCGGTACGCGTCGGACGGGGGGCGACGATCGGCGCCGGGACGACGATCACCGAGGACGTCGAACCTGAGCGCCTCGTGATCAGCCGCGTCCGGCAGAAGTCGATTTCGGGCTGGCAACGACCCCACAAGCCGAAGAAGGGTTGACGCGGTCCGCCGTCGCGACCGTTACCGCCAACGAACGCGTCACGACGGGCAGTACGAAGGCCCAATCACCAACGGATTCCACGGTGCGCCGGACGGTGCCCGACGTTCGCAACGGAGAATGATGTACATGAGTCTGGCCACCGCCGATCTCTATGACCAGCATGGCGAAACACTTCAGATCGCCGCTCCCCTTTTTCGCGATTACGGAGGGGATGTCGTGTTCGAAGGTGCCGTCGTCACACTGAAGGTGTTCGAAGACAACAGCCTGGTACGCAGCACGCTCGAGGAAGCGGGCGACGGCCGTGTACTGGTCGTCGATGGTGGCGGCTCGCTGCGCTGTGCACTGGTCGGTGACATGCTGGCCGAACTCGGGCGCAAGAACGGTTGGGCCGGCATCGTCGTCTATGGCTGCGTGCGCGACGCGGAGACGATGGCGAACATGTCGATCGGCATCAAAGCACTGGCGACGAATCCACGCAAGAGCGTGAAGAAGGGCGAAGGGGCGCGCGACGTGACCTTGCGCTTCGCCGAACTCGTAGTCGAACCGGGTCAGTATCTCTATGCGGATCGGGACGGCATCGTAATCGCGAAGCACAAGCTGACCTGAACTCCATGGATGCACCGGCGAATACGTCGTTCACCGTCGCCTGTGTGCAACATTGTGCGGAGGACGACGTCGAGCGAAATATCGACGAGGCCGTCCATCTCACGCGCGCCGCCGCCGCTGCGGGCGCCGAATTCGTGTGTCTCCCGGAAAACTTCACGTGTCTCGAGGAGCGCGATGCGCTCTATCTCGAGCGCGGTCATACTGAAGCCGACCATCCTGCGCTCACGGTTTTCCCTGTACTTGCACGGGAACTCGGCATCGTGCTGGCCCTCGGCTCGTTGACGATCCGTCTGCCGCACGATCGGGTTCACAACCGCAGCTACGTCATCGATGCGCAAGGCACCATCATCGGAACCTACAACAAGATTCATCTCTTCGACGTGCAATTGAAGCAGGGCGAGACGTATCGCGAATCGGCGACGGTCGAACCCGGTACCGGGCGCCGGCTCGTGGAATTGCCATGGGGACGACTCGGGCTCACCGTGTGCTACGACGTGCGTTTTCCGCATCTTTATCGTGCGCTCGCGCAGGACGGTGCCGATTTCTTCGCTGTGCCGGCGGCGTTCACCGCCACGACCGGCGAGGCGCACTGGCATGTGCTGCTGCGTGCACGAGCAATCGAGAACGGCTGCTATGTGTTCGCGGCGGGTCAGTGCGGCAAGCGCCGCTGGGGCCGGCGCACCTATGGCCATTCGTTGATCGTCGATCCCTGGGGCACGGTACTTGCCGACTGCGGCAGCGAGCCTGGCTATGTGCTTGCGCGGGTCGATCGCGTGAAGGTGGACGAGGCGCGTGCGATGGTGCCCTCGCTGCGTCACGATCGGCCGCTGGAGTGAATTGCAGCGCGGTTGCGCGGCAATTCAGCGCGGGTTCACCGCACGGCATGCAGTATCCACAGCCTGGTGTCGCTGAAGACACCATCCGCTAAGATGGTCCGCATGCGTCGAATCCTGCTTTCTCTGCTCGTGTCGGGCGCGTTCGCGACAGGCGTCGCGGCTCAGGAGTGGCTTGCCCAGGGTTTTGCGCAAGGCGCGGTGACGTCCCCGCGGTATGCACCGCCGACGACCGTCGGCGGCGGCATCGGACCGGACCAGGCCGCTGCGATCGCGCGCGCGCAGACGGGTGGACGCGTCCTCGATGTACAGCGACTGCCGAAGGGAGGGACGTCTGCCTTCGCCGTGCGACTGCTTCTCGATGCGGGACGGGTGCGCACGGTCGTCGTCGACGGCCGGTCCGGCCAGTTGCGCTGACTGCGGAGTACCGATGCGACTGCTCGTCATCGAAGATGAACCGACCCTGCTCACGACCTTGGCGGCGCGATTGCGTGAAGACGGTTACGCCGTGGATATCGCGGCGAACGGTCGAGACGGTCACCACATCGGCGCAGAATATCCCATCGATCTCGCGATCGTCGATCTCGGCCTCCCCGACATTACCGGTACCGAAGTCATAAAACGCTGGCGCGCTTCCGGTCTCGCATTTCCGGTACTGATCCTCACTGCCCGGGGGAGCTGGGAAGACAAGGTCGCCGGTCTGGAGTTGGGAGCCGACGACTATCTCGTCAAGCCATTTCATACCGAGGAACTGCTCGCACGGGTACGCGCGCTGATGCGCCGCGCGGCCGGCTGGTCGGATCCGAAACTGCGTTGCGGGCCGTTCGTGCTCGATACGTCGGCCAAGTCCTTCACCGTGGATGACAAGGCGGTCGAACTCACCGCTTTCGAGTACAAGGTGCTCGAATATCTGATGCTCCACGCTGGACGCGTGGTGTCGAAAACCGAGTTGACCGATCATCTCTACGAAGAGGATACGGACAGGGATAGCAACGTGCTCGAAGTGATAGTCGGACGGCTGCGCCGCAAACTGGACCCCGAACGCACGCTCAATCCGGTCGAGACCTCACGCGGCCAGGGTTACCGCTTCCGGTTCGAGCGCGCGGCATCCCGACCCGACGTCTGATGCGCCGGCAGCGCCGCCGCTTCCATCGATGCCGCTGTCACTGAACTCCCGGATTCTGGTGGTCGCCGGGATCGTGCTGGTGGTGTTTCTCGGCGCTGCAAGTTACGGCATCGATCGTAGTTTTCGTGACACCACCCTCGCGGCCGTGCACGAACGTCTTAAGGCCCAGGTGTATATGCTGCTGGGACTGGCGAACTTCGACACGCCAAAAGCGCCGCCGATCCCCGTGGCCCTGCCCGACCCGCTCTTGTCCATGACCGATTCCGGCCATTACGCCCAGATCTTCGACGGCGACGGCAAGGTCGTATGGCGCTCACGTTCGATGCTCGGCTTTGCAGTACGGGCGCCACCGCAAAACCCGCCTGGTGAGTTCGTATTCGAGGACACGGTATCTTCGACGGACGAGCGACTGTTCTGTACGAGCTACGACGTCGAGTGGGAGACTCGTGGTAAAGCAACTCCACGGCGTTACACGCTGCAGGCCTGTGAAGGACGCGCAGCCTACGAACTCCAGGTAAGGAGCTTCCTGCGTAGTCTTTGGCTCTGGTTCTCCATACTCACACTGCTGCTGCTCGCGACTCAGACTGCGATATTGCGCTGGGGCCTGCGGCCGCTGCGCGAAGTGGCGATCGAGCTGCGCGCGATTGAAGCCGGCCGGCAGAACGCTATCACCGGCGAATATCCGCGCGAACTTCGCTCGCTGACACGCAATCTCAATGCGCTGATCGCGGCGCGCGACACGCACGTGCAACGCTATCGAAACGCACTCGGCGATCTCGCACACAGCCTGAAAACGCCGCTGGCGGTATTGCGCTCGACGCTCGAGGCAGGGCGTGTCGACGGCGAAACGGTACGTGCGTTGACCGAGCAGGTCGCACAGATCGACGATACCGTCCGCTACCAGTTGCAGCGCGCCGCGACGGTCGGTCGCAATGCATTCGCGCCGCCGGTCGCTGTCGCGCCGGTGATCGAGCGCATTGCCGGCTCGCTGCGCAAGGTCTATCACGCGCGCGAGCTCGAGATCGAGACGGAAGTCGACGCAACGGCCCGTTTTTTCGGCGATCAGGGCGACCTGATGGAGGTCGTCGGCAACCTTGCCGATAACGCCTGCAAATGGGCGCGCAGCCGAATCGTGATCCGGGCGCACCCGCTCGCGCTGCGGCCGGGTCAGCGCCGGCATGCCCTCGAGATCGCCGTCGACGACGACGGCCCCGGGATGCCAGCGCACCTCGTGCAGCAGGCCCTCAAGCGCGGCGGCCGCCTCGACGAGGCAGCTGAGGGGCATGGCATCGGGCTGTCCGTCGTTCGCGATCTCGTCGAGACCGGCTACGGTGGGCTGCTGAGCATCGAATCGAGCGCGACGGGCTTGCAAGTCCGTGCAGTCTTCGAGTTCGACTGAGTAACTCGAAGCCATCGTCGCCGCGTGCCGCGGAAACTAAGCTGCTATACTCGGCCCCCTCAGGGGAACCGCATTTCATGCACGCATTTTCGCCGATCAACCCCGACGCGCCGATCATCACCTCGGGGCGTCGTACGGAAGCCTATACCTACGATGAGCTGATCGGCTGCGGTCGCGGCCATTTGTTCGGG
>JADZCB010000218.1 GCA_020851775.1 Gammaproteobacteria bacterium | reverse complement strand
GCGTGGTCGTGCTGTCCACATCGAGCGGCAAGTGGGAAGCGCGTTCCATGAAGCGTCCGCCAGCGGGCATGACACGAGCCTCGTCGACGCCGTGCGCGGGCTGTAGCGGCGAGGCGGCGAGGTGTGCAGGGGACGGACGCCGACTTCGTGTCGGATCGCAGCCGGTCACGTGCCCCGGGCTGCGCCGACGTGTTAGCCTCGGCGCAAATCCCGGAGACGCTTGTGTGAATGCCCCGACCTCCCCGGCCGCCGATGTCCAGACGTCGCTCGCGGCGATCCATGCCGGTTTCGATGCCAATGGCTATCTCTGCAGCGACGCGATCGCGACGGCCGTTTACCTCGCCACCCGCCTCGACAAGCCGGTGCTCGTCGAAGGGCCGCCCGGCGTCGGCAAGACGGAACTCGCGCGCGCGACCGCGGCGTGGCTCGACAAGCCGTTGATCCGCCTGCAGTGCTACGAGGGGCTCGATGAATCGAAGGCGCTGTACGAGTGGAAATACGGCAAGCAGCTCCTTTATACGCAGGTGCTGAAGGACAAGCTCGGCGATCTGATGGCGGGCGCGCAAGGCCTCGCCGAGTCGATCGCACGACTGCATGAATTCGACGACACGTTTTTCAATACCGAGTTTCTCGAGCCACGACCGCTGCTGAAAGCCCTGTGGGCGCCGGCCGGCGCGGTGCTGCTGATCGACGAAATCGACAAGGCCGATCAGGAGTTCGAGGCGTTCCTGCTCGAGATGCTGCAGGACTATCAGATTTCGATTCCGGAACTCGGCACCATCGCCGCCTGCGTCCCGCCCGTGTGCTTCCTGACGTCGAACAACACGCGCGAACTCGGCGATGCGCTGAAGCGCCGCTGCCTGCATCTCTACATTCCGTATCCGGATGCGGCACTCGAGCGGCGCATCATCGCGCGCCGCGTGCCGCTGCTCGGCGAGAAGATCCGACAGCAGCTCGTCGGCTTCGTCCAGGGCCTGCGCGAACTCGATCTGAAGAAGCCTCCCGCGATCAGCGAGACGATCGACTGGGCCCGCGCGCTCGTGCTGTTGCATGCGCAGGAACTCGATGCCGATCTCGTGCGCACGACCTTGAACCTGCTGCTGAAGTTCCAGGACGACATCACGCAGGTCGACGGCGAGATCTACCGGCTCGTCAGCGCAGCGCGCAAATCCTGAGCGGGTGAGCACCGCATGAGCGGGATGCTCGGTGATTTTCTGCAGGCATTGCGCGCCGCCGACGTGCGGGTGTCGACCAGCGAGGGACTCGATGCCGCCGCGGTGCTCGGTACGCTCGGGTTCCGCGATCGGGCACTGTTGAAGACGGCGCTGTCGCAGGTGCTCGCGAAGTCGCTCGACGACAAGACCCGGTTCGACACGTGCTTCGATCTGTACTTTCAGGCCGAAGCGCTCGACGCCCTGGCGCCCGACGCGGCGGTATCCGACGACGCTGCACCCGACGCCGACACCGCCGGCCGCGACACGAAGTCGCCGGACGAGCCTGTCGACCCCTCTGCGCTGGAAGCCCTGCTCGACGGCGGCGATCGCGCGCGCCTGCAGCTCGCCCTCGCGACGGCGGCACGCGCGGCCGGCATCGGCGACATCAAGCTCTTCACCCAGCGCGGCATGTACGCGCGTCGCATCCTCGAGGCCATGGGCATCGAGCCCCTCGAACGGCGGCTCTACGAACTGCGCCGGGACGAGGACGTCGAGGCTGCCGATCGCCTGCGGGCACGGCTCGCGCAGTTGCGGGACGAAGTGCTCGCGCTGGTCGATCGCCAGTTGCTGCTGCTGACTGCGAACGCCGGCCAGCGACTGCGCGAAGAAATCCTGCGGGAGACGCCGCTGACGCGGGCCGAAGCCGGCGACTTCCGGATCATGCAGAAACTGGTGGGCAGGCTCGCGAAACGGCTCGTCGCACTGCATTCCCGCCGACGCAAAATCGCGCAGCGGGGCGTGCTGGACGTGCGCCACACGATCCGGCGCAACATCGAGTTCGACGGCCTGCTGTTCGACGTCGTCTGGCGCCGCAAGAAAGTCGAGCGGCCGAAAATCATCGCGGTCTGCGACGTCTCGGGCTCGGTCGCGAACCTCGCGCGCTTTCTGCTGCTGTTCCTCTACAGCGTGTCGGATGTCCTGCCGAAGGTGCGCTCCTTCGTCTTCTCCTCGGTACTCACCGAAGTCACGGCCCTGTTCGCGACGCACGACGTCGAGGAAGCGGTGTCGCTGACCTTGCAGCGTCACGGCTGGGGCTCCACCGATTATGGCATGGCGTTCGCACAGCTCGTCGAACAGGCGCTCGACGACATCGATCACCGCACGACGGTGCTGATCCTCGGCGACGCCCGGTCGAACTACGGGTACGCGGGCCTGCGCGAGCTGCGACTCATCCATGAACGTGCCAAGCGCGTGATCTGGCTGAATCCCGAGTCGCGAGCCTTCTGGTCGGTCGGCGATTCGGAAATGCTGCGCCTCGCGACGGCCTGTGACCGCGTCGAGACCTGCCGTTCGCTGCGCCAGCTCGAGCGCGTCGTCGGCGAACTGATGCGCAGTGCCGTGTAGGACCTGCGGGCACGCGCGCAAGAATTACACGGCTCGGCGACGTATCGCCGCCCGCGCGCCCGATGCAGCGTATCCGTGTGGCTCTTCAATCGCTGGCATCTCCTTTGCTGGATGACGCGCGATGACTCAGCGGAGCATGCCGATGGCTATCGATTCGCTCGCCGTCGAGCGGCGGCAGAACCTCTCGCCTCGCGAGCGCGAACTGTCGCTTGCCGGTGCCCTGCTCGCCCTCGCACTGCCGTCAGGCGTCCCGCTGCTGCTGCGCGCGATACCGGCCGCCTGGCTGTTGCATCGCGCGGCGACGGGCCGTTGCGTCTTGCTCGAAACCACGGGCTTGCGGACCGCCGCCGACGTGCGACCCGATCTGCAACTGCGCTACGGCGAAGGCACGCGCGATCTGGTCGATCAGGCGTCGTGGGAATCGTTTCCGGCCAGCGATCCGCCGGCCTGGTGACACGCGTGCGCGCCGCCGGGCGGCTGCTGGTCGCCGCGGCGAAGCGCTTTCTCGCGGAAGACTGCCTGCTGTTCGGCGCGGCGCTCGCCTATTACGCGATTTTCTCGCTGGCGCCGGTGCTCGTCGTCGTCATCGCCGTCGCCGGCTTCGTGTTCGGGACCG
>JADZCB010000217.1 GCA_020851775.1 Gammaproteobacteria bacterium | reverse complement strand
CGCGGCGAGTCCGTAGCCGAGCACGACGAGCGGCTTGCGCCGTCCGGCCCGGTCGCTCAGCACGCCGGAGAACACCTTGACGATCGCCCCCGTCGCCTCGGCGATGCCTTCGAGCAAACCGAGCACCGCGGCGCTCGCGCCGAGCGTGCCGGTCACGTACAGCGGCAGCAACGCGTGCACGAGTTCGGATGACGCATCCATGCACAGCGACACGACGCCCAGCGCCCACACGCCGGCCGGCAAGGCGACGCGCGCTCTCGTGCCGCTCATCGCGTGCGCCCGTCCAGCGGGATACGCGCCGCGTACGGCGCGCGTCTGCAGTGAAGGACTGCGGCGTTCACGCCGAGGAAGCGCTGAACGAGCCCGTCGCGGCTTCGTTCAACATTGCCGCGGCGGAATGGCACAGCGCATATGCGCGGCATGCGATGGCGACGCGAGCCGGGCGGCGGTGTCCGCAGGAAATTCACCTTTTGCAGCGCCTCCCTAACGCGGCGCAGCATTGCCGGATTTCGTTCTGACGCCCATCGGGCTCGTCGATATACTCCGGCCATTGCGTCACGCAGGAGGAAACCTCATGGACCCGGCGGCAGTCGACAAACAACTGCAGACCTATGCACTGTTCAACGCGCGTTTGAAGGCCGAAATCAGGGCGCTGATCACGCCCGAGTTGATCGAGGAGCACCGGCAGAAACCGCTCGGGCGGCACAGCGACGCGCTCGAACGCGTCCTGAACTTCATGCGCCGTCCGCCAGCCTTCGCGCTGTATTCGCGCGTCGCCTTCCGCGAATGGCAGATCATCCGGCTGCCGATCGATCCGAAACTGCCGCCGGCACCGATCGACGACGCGGTCTATCGCAGCGAGAACGAGGCCTATCACGCCCTCTTCCTGCGCAATGTCCACGACCTGATGGCGAGCTGAGGGACGCAGTATGACCACCGCAATGATTACCGGCTACGTCGATCGCATCAGTGTACAGCCCGGCGACACGCTGCGTTTCATGGTCAGCGCAGAGGGCGTTGCGCAGGCCGACGTCGCCATCGTGCGTCTGATCCACGGCGATGAAAATCCGCAGGGCCCCGGCTTCATCGAGCGCGAAGTCGCACGCCCGCTGGCCGGCCCGATCACGCCGCAGCGGCAATACACGCAACTCGGCAGCTTCGTCGAGATCCCGGATCCGCACGGCGCGCTGCTGCCGGATGGCAGCTTCACGGTCCATGCCTTCATCTGGCCGACATTGCCGGCGAAGGGACGGCAGGGAATCGTCACGCAGTACTCGGCACCGGACAAACGCGGCTTCGCGCTCGGCTTGAACGACGCCGGCCGTCTCGCGCTGACCCTCGGCGATGGCACGAACGTCGCCGAAGTCGCCGCCGACCGGCCGCTCGCGACCCGCGACTGGTATTTCGTCGCCGCGAGTTTCGATGCCGCGTCGCGCACCGTCACGCTCTACCAGGAGCCGGTCGTCAATCCGTACAACAGCCGCCTCTCGCCGATCGCGCCGCGCGACGACAGCAGCCACGTCAATGCGGTCGTGAACGTGACCCCGGCGCGACTCGGACGTCCGGCACTGTTCGCCGGTATTCATGATCGCGAGTCTCCGCGCGGCGACTTCGTCGGCTGCGTGTTCAACGGCAAGATCGATCGCGCCGGCGTCCAGTCACGGGTGCTGGCGCGGCACGAACTCGATGCGCTGAAGGACGGCGCCGAGCCGCCGCAGGACGGACTCGTCGCGCGCTGGGACACGAGCGTGGGCTACACCGATCGCGGCATCGGCGACAAGGTCGTCGACACCGGCCCGCACGGCTTGCACGGCATCGGGCGCAACCGACCGATCCGCGGCATGACCGGTTACAACTGGCGCAGCCGCGACGACTCCTTCCGGCTCGCGCCGTCGCAATACGGCGGCATCGCGTTCCACGACGACGCGATGATCGACAGCGGCTGGTGCCCGAGCTTCGAGTGGCAGATACCGGCCGATCTGAAAAGCGGCGTCTATGCCGCGCGACTGCGCGGCGATGGTGTCGAGGATCACATCACCTTCTTCGTACGTCCGCGCACCCCGCAGGCGAAAATCGCGATGTTGATGCCGACGGCGAGCTATCTCGCCTACGCCAACGAGCGCTTCGTGATCGAAACGCCGGGCGTGGAGCTGATCACCGGCCATCCGCTGGTACTCAACGATTACGACTTCGCGCTCGCCGCCCATCCCGAGTGGGGACGCTCGACCTACGATCATCATGCCGATGGCGAGGGTGTCTGCTATTCGTCATACCTGAGGCCCGTGATGGGCCTGCGGCCGAAGCACCGCATGGCCGCGACCGGCATTCCGTGGCAGTTCCCGGCCGACATGTCGATCATCTGCTGGCTCGAACAGATGGGCTACGCGTACGACGTGATCACCGACGAGGATCTCGATCGCGACGGGCTGGCCTGTCTCGCGCCGTACAACGTGGTGCTGAACGGCACGCACTCCGAGTACTACTCGGAGCGCATGATGGACGCGACCGAGCAATACCTCGCGAACGGCGGCCGCGTGATGTATCTCGGCGCGAACGGCTATTACTGGGTCGTCGCGTTTCGCGCCGAGGAGCCGTGGTGCATGGAAGTGCGCAAGCTCGACGCAGGCTCGCGCGCGTGGCAGGCCGCACCGGGCGAGTACTACCTCGCGACGACCGGCGAGAAGAGCGGCCTGTGGCGCATCCGCGGCCGCGCGCCGCAGAAACTCACCGGCGTCGGCTTCGCCAGCGAAGGCATGGACTGTTCGCTGCCGTACCAGCGTCTGCCGGACAGCCGCGATCCGGCCGTGTCGTGGGTCTTCACCGGGGTGGACAACGACGTCTTCGGTGATTTCGGTCTCGGCGGGAATGGCGCCGCCGGCATCGAGATCGATCGCTACGATCTCGGTCTCGGCACGCCGCCCGGCACATGGCTGCTCGCGACGAGCTTCGGCTTCTCCGACGCCTATCCGCACGTCGTCGAGGAAGTGCTGTTCAACTACCCAGGTCTCGGCGGCACGCAGGACTTCCAGGTCCGGGCGGACATCACGCTGTGTGCGACGACGAACGGCGGCGCCGTGTTCTCGACCGGCAGCATCGCGTGGGGGCAGGCGCTGCCGTGCATGGACGGCAGCAACGACGTGTCGCGGATCACGGCGAACGTGCTCGAGCGGTTCATGCAGGACGGGCCGGTGAAGTTCTGAGGAAACTCTGCAAAAGGCAGCGTTTCCGCGGGCCATGGATGGCCCGCGCGCGAACAGGTGCGCAAGCACTCGACTCGCGGAGACGAGCCCGAACCCGCTCCGGGCTCGGCGACGAATACCGGTGACATGCCGCCGGGCCCTGTGGGCGCCCGGCGGCTGTTTCAGTCGCCGCCCGCGCCGCTCATCGCGGCGGCAGCACGCAGAACCCCTGGGCTTCCACCTGCAATGGCGCATTGAACTTGCTGCGGAAGTTCTCCATCGCGATGCCCGCCGTCAGCTCGACGATTTGCGCATCGTCGAAATACTCGCGCAGCCGCGCGAACAGGGCGTCGTCGACGCGCTGACCGGTGATGGTCATGCCCTCGGCATATTCGAGCGCGACGCGTTCCTTCGGGGTGTAGATGTCACTCGTACGCCAGTTGGCGAGCTGCGTCACCTTTTCTGCGTCTTCACCATTGTCGATCACACGGAACGAATTGATGTCGACTCAGAACGGGCAGCCATTGATCGCGGCGACGCGCGTATAGACCAGCGACAGCAACGCCATCGGGACGAGTCCCGACGTGTCGCAAGCGGCATACAGTGCTTTCGCCGCGCGCAGGATCTCGGGACGGTGCGCAAGAACGCGCGAAGGGTTCACCACGTCGCCATACATCCTGCGCTCCTGCTCGAACATCTTTTGCAGCAGCGGGTCGTCGCCTGCATCGACGATTTCTCTTACTCGCGGCATGGGATCCTCCGGGCACGGTGTAGGGACGGCGATTATCACCCACCGTACGCCGTGACGAACATCGTCGATTCCGCCGCGAACGTTGGCACGATGTCAGTGTTGACGAGGTCACGCTGCCCATTCGGCCCCGGCAATGCCGTATGCGTCGACGACGGACGCGTGCAGCGCTTCGTCAAGAGTGCACTCGCCTGGACGCCGCGTGCATGCCCCGACGACGGCTCGCGCCCGGCGTCATTCCGTACCAGCGCCGGTACGCGCGCACGAAGCTCGCCGGATTGCCGAAGCCGAGTTCGGCGGCGATCGCATCGATGCCGCGGCGGCCGGCGCCGAGCAGATGCGCCGCGCGCGCCTTGCGCGCATCGTCGACGAGTTGCTGATAACTGACCTGTGCCGCGCTGAGCCGGCGATGCAGCGTACGAACGGAAAGGTTCAGCCGTTGTGCCATGTCCTCGAGCGTCGGCGGCGTCCGCTGACCCCAGGCACGATCGAAGGCTTCGCGCAGTTCGCGCATCACGCGCGTGATGATCTCGAGTCCCCCGGCCACGACCGAGGTTTCCTCGCAACGGCGCACCGCCGCCTTCCAGATCACGGCATCGAAGCCGGGATTCGGCGTCTCCCGCCACTGCGCCGGAAAACTCAACTGGTTCGCGTTCTGTTCGAAGTGGAAATCCGCGCGAAACCGCCGCTGGTAATCGTTCGCGGGCACTGCCGGCCTATGGCCGAGGCGCACGAGGATGCCCGGCGCGATACCGGCGCGCATCGTCTGCACGTAGCGCAGCAGCACGAGCATCGGCAGTTCGATCAGCGGGGTAGTCAGATCGGTCAGATCCATCAGCGTGCGGACCTCGACGCGGTAGCGTTCGCCGACACGCGACGCCTGCCACGCGAGATACGGCGCACGATCCGGGATGAAGCGCACGAAGATGTCGATGCCGTCGCCGAGAGTCGGCGCCGTCAGCCACGCTGCCGTCAGCGGGCCGTGGAAATGCTCGCCAAAGGCCTCGGCCCAGCGGTGATGTGCATCGGGACGTCCGAGCGCGGGACCGTTGCGCATGCAGGTCAGCGCTTCGCGCACCGTGATGGGCACATCGCCGCGCTGCAGATCGCTGACCGACAGATTGGTGCCCTGCAGCAGTGCCGCCGGATCGTCGACCGCCAGCACCATCAGCCGCAGGTAGGCGCTCGGTATCGGCAATTCCTCGATCGCTGACATCATCGGGACCGGAATGGCAGAAAAGGGAAAGTAATTGACAGGCTTGACCCACGTCAATGCAATCTGCGATTCGTAGAATCGAGGTCGGACAATCCAGGCGGCGGACCACGACCCACCGCCGCGCCACTTGGAGAATGCATATGCACGTCGGAATGGCAGCGATATTCCAGAATCCCGATCACGACACCGGCCACAGCGATTACGCCGTCTATCAGAAGGACATGAAGCTCGCGCTGATGGCCGAAGCGCAGGGCTTCGATTCCGTGTGGGGAATCGAGCACCACTTCACCGACTACACGATGATGCCGGATGTCGTCGACTTCCTGGCCTTCGTCGGCGGCGCCTGCCGCAAGGTCAAGCTCGGCACGATGGTCGTCGTGCTGCCGTGGAACGATCCGATGCGCGTCGCCGAAAAGATGTCGATGCTCGACTGCATGAGCGACGGCCGCGCGATCTTCGGCATCGGCCGTGGCCTCGCCCGCGTCGAATTCGAAGGCTTTCGCCTGAACATGGGCGACTCGCGCGAACGGTTCGTCGAATCGGCCGAGATGGTGTTGCAAGGCCTCGAGCAGGGTTACTGCGAATACGACGGCAAGCATGTGAAGCAGCCGCGGGCACGTATCCGGCCCGAACCGTTCAAGTCGTTCAGGAACCGCACGTATGCGGCCGCCGTGTCGGCCGAGTCGTCGCAGATCATGGCGGGGCTCGGCATCGGCATCCTCGTCATCCCGCAGAAACCGTGGGAGGTGCACGCGCAGGAGCTGAAGGACTACAACGATCTCTTCCTGCAGATGCACGGCCGTGCCGCGCCGAATCCCATCGTCGCCGGCTGGGTGATGTGCGACAAGGACGGCGCTCGCGCCGAAGCGCTCGCACGGCAGTACATCGCCGGCTACTGGCGCTCGGTCGTCAAACACTACGAAATGAACAGCAACCACTTCGCGACGACGAAGGGCTACGAGTACTACTCGCGGCTCAACGAGACCATCGAGCAGATGGGTGTCGACGGCATGGCCGATTTCTTCATGAACCTGCAGGTATGGGGCACGCCCGAGCAGTGCCTGGAGAAGATCAGGGACATCCATGCCCGTACCGGCTGCTGTGGCTTCACCGGCGTGTTCAGCTATGCCGGCATGCCGCTCGAGATCGGCCGCGCGAACCAGACCCTGTTCGCGAAGGAAGTCCTGCCGGAACTGAAGAAGCTCGGCCAGCATCCGGCCTTCGACAGCGAGGAAGGCACCGCACCCGCGTTCCTCCGCGCCGTCGGCTGAGGAAGCCGGCAGGCGCCGCCCGGTTTTCGCGCGGGCCCGTCTCCCGCGCTTTCCCCCGCGCCCGGTGGAGTGCCGGGCGCATTTTTTTGGTTTTTCGAAGGACGCGTCAGACGGGGTGTGCGCCGGATCACGCTTCTCGATCCTTGGCGCCGTGAGGCCACGAGGCGCTCAAGTGCGCCTCGTCGGCGGCCGACACTCCGCTCATGTTCTACCGCTGCGCCGAGGAAACGCCGTGAGCACGCCCGCCCAAGCGCTACCGATTCTGTCACCCGCCTCGCGCATCGCGCAGGCCTTGATCGACGATCTGTCGCCGATCGTCTCGCCGCCGGACGTCGTTCTGAAAATCAACGACCTGCTGCACGACGAACGCGCCGCGATCGAGGATTTCGCGGCCGTCGTGATCCGCGATCCCGGCCTGACGGCACGGCTGCTGCGTCTGGTCAACAGCCCGTATTACGGCATGTCTCAGCGTATCGAAACCGTATCGCGCGCGGTGATGCTGGTCGGCATGGTGGAGTTGCAGAAACTCGTTTGTTCGATCTGCGCCGTGCAGGCCTTCTCCAGGTTGTCGAGCGCGGTGACGAACATGAATTCGTTCTGGCGCCATGGCGTCTATACGGGACTGATGAGCCAGGCCATCGCCCGGCGCCTGCACGTGCTGCACCCGGAGCGCCTGTTCGTCGCCGGGCTGCTGCACGACATCGGCACGCTGCTCGTCAACCGCCGCTATCCCGAAATCGCCGAAGAAACGATCCGCGCATCCCGCGGCGATGAGCATCTGCTGCAGGCGCTGGAACAACAGGAACTCGGCTTCGATCACGCGCTGCTCGGCGGCCTGATGCTGGCGAACTGGCGCCTGCCGGCGACGATTGCCGACGCGATCGGATATCACCATGCGCCGCAGGAAGCCCGACAGGCACCGGTCGACGCGGCGATTCTGCACGTCGCAGAGACGATCGCGAACTTCTCCGGGACCGGCAGCTTCTGCGAAATGGTCGCGCCGGTCGGTGACTTCGATCGCCGCGCGCTGCTCGCGCTCGGTCTGCCCGCCGATTTCGATGCCGACGCGCTGATGGACGAAGTCGATCGCCAGTTCGTCGAGACGATCTACCTGCTCGTCACCTGAGCGCGACGGCGTTCAGCGCCCCGCGCCTTCGTCTTCCGTCGCACAATCGCCCGGCAGGGCCAGCCGGTATTTCGCGTGGCATTGCACGCAGTAACCGGACACCTTCGACAACGCCGGCCACAGTTCGCCGTCCGCACCGCCGTCGCGCGCCAGCGTCGCGAGATCGTCGAATGCGGCATGGGTCGCGCGGCCGATCTTCACGAAGTCGTGCGGCAGGCCCGCATGATGACTCCCCGCGTGCTTCTCGATCTGGCCTGCCATCGCAGTGCCGGCAGCCGCCGCCCGCGTACTCAATGCCTCGAGATCGCGTTCGGCGAGCGCCGTGTGCACGCCGTGCACGGCGCCGAGCAAATCGCGCATTTCCGCGTGCAGACGCTGGCGCATGTCGTCGCCGACACACAGGCCTATCGTGTCGGCCGCCATACACGGCAGTGCGAGCAGCAGCAGCGAGACGCCACTGACGGCGAGCTGAATGCGCGTCCACATCATGCGTCCATGCCCAGCTTGAGGGGCAGCGCCGGATCGGCGACCCATTCCCACATCGAGCCATCGTAGACGGCAATATCGCGATGACCGCACAGTGTCAGCGCGAGTGCGTCCATCGTCGCCGAGATGCCGCCGCCGCAGTAGCAGATGACGCGCGGCTTCGCGAAGGCGCCGACCGCCTCGAACAGCGGTTTCAGGCGCGCGGGTGGCAGGAACGTGCCGTCGCCGGCATCGAGCAGCGTGTCGTAGAAGACATTGACGCTGCCGGGAATGTGGCCGGCGCGCCCGTAGGTGTTCTTCTCGCCCGAATAGACGGCCGGCGACAGCGCGTTGATCGTGCACACGCCGCCATCCTGCATCGCGGCGCGCACGGCATTCCGGTCTGCCCACAGTCCGGGCCGTGGACGCGGTGTCAATGTCGCGGCCACCGGGGTCGTGACCTCCGTGGTCAACGCGCGGCCTTCACGTGTCCATTTGGCGAGTCCGCCATCGAGCACCGCCACCGTCGCGACGCCGACGGAGCGAAACATCCACCACAGCCGCGTCGCCCACATCGGGCTGCCGCTGCTGTAAATGACGACGCGGCGGCCGTCGCCGACACCGAGCCCGCCGGCCAGCGCGCAGAAGCGTGCCGCCGGCGGCATCATGAACTTCACATCGGTATCGGGATCGGAGAAGGCCTCGATCAAATCGACGAATTGGGCACCCGGTATGTGGCCCGCGTCGAACTTCGCGCGCCCGCTCTCGGTCGTGTAGCCGTAGCCATCGGGATTCGGATGCAGGAATACCGTGGCGTCCAGAAGCGACAAATCGCTCGCGCCGAGCTGGCCTGCCAGCCATTCGGTCGTGACGAGATCACCGGGCATGTTCATCGTAGTCCCTCCTGTGATGGTCGGATCCGGCACGCGGACCGGCAGCGTCGTGCGCCGGGAGCGTCCGTCTCATACAAACCGAATCGATGCCTGCGCGCAAGCCGTCAGCCGAGGCGTTTCGCCACTTCGTTCAGCATCACCTCGGTCGCACCACCGCCGATCGCCTGGACCCGCGCATCGCGTGCCATCCGCTCGACCGCCGTCTCGCGGATGTAACCCATGCCGCCGTGGAACTGCACGCAGTCGTAGAGCACTTCGTTGACCAGGGTGCCGCACAGCGCCTTGACCATCGACACTTCCTTCACGACCTCCTGACCATGTGTGAACTTCCAGGCCGTCAGGTACAGCAGCGCACGTGCCGCCTCGACCTGCGTCGCACGCAGCGCCAGGCGTTCGCGGATCGAACCGAGACTCCACAGCGTGCTGCCGAAGGCCTTGCGCTGGCGCACCCAGTCCAAGGTCAGTTCGATCGCCTTCGACGCCTCGCCGATCGCCTGCGCGCCGAGCACCAGGCGTTCGTTCTGCAGGTTCTTCATCAACGCGTGGAAACCGCGATTGCGCTGACCGAGCAGATTCGCGGCCGGAATACGGCAGCCATCGAAAACCAGTTCCGCGGTATCGCTCGACAGCCAGCCGGTCTTCTGCAGCGGCCGGGCCACCGCAAAACCCGGCGTGCCCTTTTCGACGATGAACATCGACACCTGGTGGTTGCGACCGGGCTCGCCGGTCTTGGCGGCCACGAAAAAGAGATCGCCGTGGACCCCGTTGGTGATGAACATTTTCGAACCGTCGAGGACCCAGTGATCACCGTCGAGCCGCGCGGTCGTCCGCATGCCGGCGAGATCGGAGCCGGCGTCCGCTTCGGTCATCGCGACGGCCGCGATGCGACGTCCGGCGATCAGATCGGGCATGTACCGGCGCAATTGTTCGGGTGTGCCGGCGTGATGCAGATGGGGGCTCGCCATGTCGGTGTGGACGAGGACGGTGATCGCGAATCCGCCGTAGGTGCTGCGGCCGAGTTCCTCGGCGAACGCGACCGTCGCGAGCGCGTCGAGTTCGCTGCCGCCGTACTCGCTCGCATACCGGATGCCGAGCAGGCCGAGCTGGCCGAGTTCGCGCAGCACGTCGCGAGGGACGAATCCCTGTTCCTCCCAGCGATCCGCATGCGGCCGTACGCGCTCGTCGATGAAACGGCGCACCGTCGTGCGCATCTGTTCATGCGTCGCGCCGAAGAACGGATCCGCCTGGACACTGCCGTCGGGTTGCACCGGTGAAGTCATTCGCGCCGTCCTGTTCGCTGACAGAATGCCGTGGTCGCTGTG
>JADZCB010000216.1 GCA_020851775.1 Gammaproteobacteria bacterium | reverse complement strand
TGCGCGCTATCCATATGCGCCAGTGCTGGTGACGACCACCACGCCAACCGGCTACGACACCGTCGCGCGTCAATTCGGTGAAACGGTCCAGCACGTGTATTTCCCCTACGATCTGCCGTGGATCGTGCGCCGTTTCCTGCGTCGCTTCCGGCCGCGGATGCTGCTCCTGATGGAGACCGAACTGTGGCCCAACGTCATTCACGAGACGCGCGACGCCGGGATCCCGGTCGTGCTCGTCAACGGCCGCATGTCGGAACGTTCGGCACGACGCTACCGCTGGCTGCGTGGGATCACCGCCACGATGCTCGGCAGGTTGACCCGCATTGCGGCCCAGACCGAGGCGGATGCCGCGCGTCTGCGCGGGCTCGGTGCCCCGGACGCCTGTCTGCGTATCACCGGCAGCCTGAAGTTCGACGTACATCTGCCGGCGAGCGTGTTCGAGGAAGGCGCCGCGATCCGTCGTGAACTCGGCATCAACCGCCCGATCGTGATGGCGGGCAGTACCCGTCCCGGCGAAGAGGAAATCCTGCTCGACATGTACGCGCGTCTGCGGGAGGGACATCCCGGATTATTACTGGTGATCGCGCCGCGTCACCCGGAACGTTTCGACACCGTCGCGGATTTGTGTCGTCGCGCCGGGCGGCAGGTCGCGCGGCGGCAGGCAGGTGATGGCTGCAGCCCTGAAGCCGACGTCTATCTGGTCGATACCATGGGCGAATTATTGAAGTGCTATGCCGCGGCCGACGTCGCTTTCGTCGGTGGCAGCCTCGCTCCGTACGGCGGACAGAACGTGCTCGAACCGGCGGCGCTCGGCGTGCCGATCGTGACCGGGCCGTCGCTGTTCAATTTCGAGGACATCGCGGCGCGGCTGCATGACGCGGGAGCGCTCGAGATCGGTACCGATGCCGCCGCACTCGCGCAGATCGTCGCACGCTGGCTCGACGACAGCGATCGGCGTGATGCCGCCGGCCGCGCCGGCCGCGAGATCGTGGCGCGCAACAAGGGCGCGACGCAGGCAGTGATCGGTGTGCTCGAGGAAGCGGGGCTGCGTTGAGCAGGAACTGCGGTATTCGTCGCGGTCAATTCCGGCCAGCGGGTGATATGCTGATTGATGACGCGGGCGGATGCGCAGGCGCCCAGCGGGGAGGAGATGAGATGAAGCACCAGTATTCGTTCGTGACACGCGTGGCATTGGGCATCGCCTCTTGTGTGCTGCCGCTCATGGCAGGCGCCCAGCAAGGACAACCGTTTGCCTATCCGAACGGCGGACAAAGTCAGGAGCAGCAGGCGGCGGACCGCTTCCAGTGTCACCAATGGTCGGTATCGCAGACGGGTTTCGATCCGACCACGGCGCCGCCGGTGGTTGCGCAAACCGCGGCGCCACCGCCTCCGCCGCCGAATTATGGCTACAGCGATCAGCCGCCCCCGCAACAACAGCAGGGTGGCGGTTTCCTCGGACTCGGTAACGGCGGTTTCTTCAAGGGGGGCGGCGTGGTCGGGGATGCCGCGACAGGCGCCGCACTCGGTGCGGCGGGTGGCGCGATCGCCGGCAACGCCGGCAAGGGTGCGGCCATCGGCGCACTCGCCTCGACGGTGTTCGGCGCGGTATCGCGCTCGAGTCAGCAAAATGCCGCGCCGCCGCCGCAGCCCCAGGGCTACGACTACTACCAGCAGCAACAACAGCAGCAGTACTACCAGCAGGCGCAGGCCGCGAATCAGCAGGCGTTCGATCAGCGACAGCGCCAGACGGCGGACTACAACAACGCGTACTCGGCCTGCATGAAGGCTCGCAACTACACCGTCAACTGACAGGGGCGGCCGGCGCCGCGAACGCGGGGTGACACGGAGCCCCGCGTGCCGATCAGCGCAGCCAGCCCTGGATCGTCTTGAACAGAGGGTGACGTGAGTCACCCATCCATTCGAACACCACCGATTCCGCACTGACGATGCTGACGCCGGCGGCGCGCATCCGGTCGAGTGCGTTCTGATAGTTCTCGAGCCGGCGCGAGCAGATTGCATCCTCGACGACGAACACTTCCGCGCCGGTCGCCGCCAGATCCATCGCCGTCTGCAGCACGCAGACATGCGCTTCCATGCCGACCAGCACGGCCTGCCGGCACTGCAGGCTGGCGATTGCCGCCGGGAAGCCGTCGGCGTTCATGCAACTGAACGCGGTCTTCGCGAAATACTTGCGACCCGACGGCAACGCGTCGAGCACCAGCGGATGCGTCGGCCCCAGCCCCTGTGGATATTGCTCGGTGTGCAGGATCGGTACGTCGAGCAGTTGTGCGGCGCGGACCAGCAGTGATGAATTCTGCAGCACGCGATTGAGGACCTTGCCCGGCATCGCGTCGCCCAGGCGCTGCTGGATATCGATGACGAGCAGCGTGCAATCGCCGAGACGACATTTCTGCGCGCCTGCGATCTGGTTGGTATTGGTCATCGGCTCCCCTGAAAGTCTCGTTATCTGGATTTCTCGGCGTCTGTGGCGGGTGTCGGCCCCTGCCCAGTCGATGGTCGCAACCAGGCGTTCGTCTGCGCGATGATTTCAGGACTCAGCGTACCAGCAGCCTCGCGCAGCCGCAGGAGATTCAATACGTAGTCGTAGCGGGCGCGGGCGTAATCTCGCCGCGCCTGCGACAAGCCACGTTCCGCCGTCACGACATCGACACTCGTGCGCGTGCCGACCTCGAATCCCGCCCGAGTCGACTCCAGCGCCGTCTGTGACGATACCACGGCCTGTCGCAGCGCAGTCACGGCGCCGATCTGCGTGACGACGCCGAGGAAGGCTTCGCGCGCCTGGCGATAGACGGCGCGGCGCGTGCGCTCCAGCCGATCGAGCGCACCCGCGTGTTCATGCACGGCCTGACGCGTGCGGGACGCGACCGCGCCGCCTTCGTACAAAGGCACGTTGAGGCGTACGCCGATGTCGCTGCTTTCGGTGTCGTTCTGACCGAACAGGCCACCCGTCGAATTGAAGCCATGGCCGCCTTCGATGTCGAGGCTCGGGTAGTGTCCCGCGCGCTGGACTTCGATTTCATCAGCGGCGATCTCGGCCGCGACGAGAGCGGCTTCGAGCTCCAGGTTCTGGCCGAGCGCGGTTTCGGTCCACTGTTCGATGTCGTCCGGGTCAGGACGTGTCAGCGGCAGCGCTTCGCCGAGCGGCCACAGCGCGCGATGAGATTCCCCGGTGACTTCGCGCAGCCGTTCTTCGGCGTTCTGCACGGCATTTTCCGCCGTGATCTCGAGTGCGCTCGCACGATCGTAGCCGGCCTGCGCTTCCTGCACGTCGGTGATCGCGATGAGGCCGACGTCGAAACGCTGGCGCGCCTGTTCGAGCTGACCCGCCAGCGATTCCTTCTCGGCGCGCGCGAAAGCGAGATTGTCCTGCGCCGCGAGCACGTCGAAGTAGCGTTCGGCGAGGCGCACCATCAGCCGTTGCAGCGCCGCGTCGATCTGCAACTGTGCCTGGCGCAGCCGCTTGTCGGCCTGTTTCAACCGCATGTGACGATCGCGGTGGTAAACGGGTTGGACCACGCTGATGCGGTAGTCGGTCCGATCGAATGCGCTCTCGCCACCTGCGGCACCGAACGAGAATTCGGCGTCGATATCCTGGCGCACGCGGGCGCCGCCGGTCGTGAAATTGAGCCGCGGTTTCCACAGGGCGGCGCGCGCCTGCGGGATCGTCTCGGCCACCGCGAGCGCATTGTGCTGTGCCTCGCGATACTCGGGGTCGGCCTGTTCGGCCAGCACGAGCAGCGCGAGCAGATCGACGGCGTGGGCTGGCACGGCGGTTGCGCACAACACTATCGCGAACAGGCGCGCGAGGGCGCGTACGTGCTGACGGGCCGGCACTGGCGCTCCGGGGCGATGAACGGAGACTTCGAACATGCACGTTTCCTTGGTGGCGGGTAAACCCGTCTGTATCAATAGAGCGGCATCGAGCGATCGACGTGGCGCGCCCACGCGTCGAGGCCGCCGGCGAGGTTCACGACCCGCGCAAAACCCTGCGCCAGCAGCCAGGCCTGCGCGGTGCGGCTGCGGATGCCGTGGTGGCAGACGACGACGAGCGTTTCCGCCGGGTCGAGTTCATCCGCCCGGTGCGCGAGTTCGTCCAGCGGGATGAGTCGGCTGTCGGGCAGATGACAGAATTCGTACTCCCACGCTTCGCGCACGTCGAGCACGACATGATCCAGCGTGGATCGCAACGCCGCATAGTCTTCGACGACGATTTCCTCCATCGGAGAGCGTCCTCGCGGCAATCCGGGCGCGGGCGACGTGCCGGGCGGCGCTGCTAGAAAACGAACTGCGGGGGCGTTTCCGCACCGATGAGGGGTTCCAGTTCGGTTTCGAACAGGGATTCCGCGGTCCACGCCTGTTCGGCCGTGCGCGTGACGAGCACCGCTTCCATCGCCGGCCCGTTGCCGAGTACCACGAACAGGCGGCCGCCAATCGTGAGCTGGGCTTCGATGGCCGGTTGCCGCCGTGCGAAGGATCCGGTGACGGCAATCACGTCATAGGGACCTTGCGCCGGATAGCCGCGCACGCCATCGGCGTTGACCAGTGCGACATTGGTGACGTCGCGCGAGCGTAGCTTCTTCGCGGCACCGTCGGTGAACGCGGCGTGGATCTCGATGCTGACGACACTGCTCGCGAAATGCGCCAGCAGTGCGGTGACGTACCCGCTGCCGGTGCCGATCTCGAGTGCGCGGTCGCGCGGGCCGGGATTCAGGGCCTGCAGCATCCGCGCTTCGACGCGCGGATACATCATCGCCTGACCCAGACCGAGCGGAATGCGGATATCGGAAAAAGCGAGCTGACGATAGGCGTCGGGCACGAAATGCTCGCGTGGCACTTCGAACAGGGCATCCAGCACGGCCTGATCGAGCACCTCCCACGTGCGGATCTGTTGTTCGACCATATTGAAGCGTGCTTGTTGGAAATCCATGTTGGACGACTCGCGAATGACGGAACGAACGTGAGGAACCGACCGGGATTCCGCGCTTGCGACCCTGTCGCGAGTGCGGTTTGGCCGCCCGGAATTATACGCTATAGTGCTGTCAGCGACAGCGGCTAGGGGTGCTCCGCACGCGCGATGCGCGAGGGCGGAGCTGAGAGCAGACCCTTCGAACCTGACCCGGATCATGCCGGCGTAGGGAAGCAGCAGTGACTTCCCGTACGTATCGGCCCGGCACAGCCGACTGATCGATACAAGTCTGGTACCGGAGGTCACGATGAACGCAGTTCCCGATCACATCCTCACCGCGCACGCGCAACTCGATCCGGAAGTCACGGCGCCGCTGCCGGGATCGCGCAAGATCTACATAGAGGGCTCGCGATCCGATCTGCAGGTGCCGATGCGCGAGATCGCGCAGCAGCCGACATTGACACGCGGCGTGCCGCTCGCCAATTCGCCGATTTACGTCTACGACACCTCGGGTCCGTATACCGATCCGACACGCTCCATCGACATTCGCCAGGGCCTGCCGGCACTGCGCAGCGCGTGGATCGCGGCGCGGGGCGACACCGTCGCGCTCGACGTGCCGAGCTCGGACTGGACACGCCGGCGCGAGCAGGATCGAGGTCTCGACGGTCTGCGCTTCGAGCGACGCCGTCCGGTGTTGCGCGCGCGCAGCGGCCTGAACGTCACGCAGATGCATAACGCACGGCGCGGCGTCGTCACGCCTGAGATGGAATTCGTCGCGATCCGCGAGAACCTGAAACTCGCGGCGTGGCGCGATACGAGCGGCGCACGCATACACGCCGGGGAAACGTTCGGTGCCGTGCTGCCACGTGAAATCACGCCCGAATTCGTGCGCGACGAAGTCGCCCGAGGCCGCGCCATCATCCCGGCCAACATCAATCATCCCGAGAGCGAACCGATGATCATCGGTCGCAACTTCCTCGTGAAGATAAACGCGAACATCGGCAACTCCGCGGTGAGCTCGTCGATCGCCGAAGAGATCGAAAAGATGCTGTGGTCGACGCGCTGGGGCGGCGACACGGTGATGGACCTCTCCACCGGGCGTAACATCCACGAGACACGCGAGTGGATTATCCGCAATTCGCCGGTACCCATCGGGACGGTGCCGATCTACCAGGCGCTCGAAAAGGTCGACGGCAAGGCCGAGGATCTGAGCTGGGAGATATTCCGCGACACGCTGATCGAGCAGGCGGAGCAGGGCGTCGACTATTTCACGATCCATGCCGGGGTGCGTCTGCCCTATATTCCGCTGACGGCGAAGCGGGTCACGGGCATCGTGTCACGCGGCGGATCGATCCTCGCGAAGTGGTGCCTCGCCCATCACCGGGAGAATTTTCTCTACACCCACTTCGAAGAGATCTGCGACATCATGCGCCAGTACGACGTCGCCTTTTCGCTCGGCGACGGCCTGCGCCCCGGGTCGATCGCCGATGCCAATGACGAAGCGCAGTTCGCCGAACTCGCGACGCTCGGTGAACTGACACAGATTGCGTGGAAGCACGACGTGCAGGTGATGATTGAGGGCCCGGGCCATGTGCCGATGCACCTCGTCAAGGAAAACATGGATCGCCAGCTCGAGATCTGCCACGAGGCGCCGTTCTATACGCTCGGACCGCTGACCACCGACATCGCCCCCGGTTATGACCACATCACCTCTGCGATCGGTGCGGCGATGATCGGCTGGTACGGCACGGCGATGCTGTGCTACGTGACGCCGAAGGAGCATCTGGGCCTGCCGGACAAGAATGACGTGCGCGACGGGATCATCGCCTACAAGATCGCGGCGCACGCCGCCGACCTCGCGAAAGGCCATCCGGCCGCGCAGCAGCGCGACAATGCACTGTCGAAGGCGCGCTTCGAATTTCGCTGGGAGGATCAGTTCAACCTCGGACTCGATCCGGCGCGGGCGCGCGAGTATCACGATGAAACCCTGCCGAAGGAGGGACACAAGCTCGCACATTTCTGTTCGATGTGCGGCCCGCATTTCTGTTCGATGAAGATCACCCAGGATGTCCGCGATTACGCCGCGGCCACCGGCATCGGCGACGCCGAATCGGCGCTCGTCGCGGGGCTCGAGGAGAAAGCGACGGAATTCAAACAGAGCGGTGGCGAACTCTATCGTGCCGAATGAGGAGCAAGCGAAATGAAACGAGTCCAATCGTCGGAAAACCTGCTGCCACGCCTGTGGCGCGTGCTGGTCTGTGTCGTCGGCATGATCTGCGCCGGTGCGGCGATGGCGTCGCCGGCACTCGACCAGGCGATTGCCGGTACCCACCGCAGCGATGAGAACCGTGCGCGCGACGAGCATCGTCACCCGGCCGCGACGCTCGACTTCTTCGGAATCGCGCCGACGATGACGGTGATCGAACTGTTGCCCGGTGAAGGCTGGTACACCGAAATTCTCGCGCCGTATCTCGCGCCGGGCGGCAAGCTCGTGGTCGGGACGCACGAACCCGACAGTGCGAATGCCTATCGCCGCGAGAGCCATCAGGCGCTGATGGCGAAGCTGGATGCGGCGCCGGCGCTGTACGGCGCCGTCGAACGGCACGTGATGTGGCGGGGTGATGGCGTCTCGCTCGGGCCACCCGCGTCGGCCGACATGGTCGTGACGTTCCGCAACACGCACAACTGGATCAACGACGGCAAGATGGACGCGGTATTCAAGGCCTGTTTCGATGTGCTGAAGTCCGGCGGTGTACTCGGCATCGAACAGCATCGTGCGGCGTCGGGGGCAGATCCGATCGCGAGTGCGAAGAAGGGCTATGTTCCGGAGGACTGGCTCATTGCGCAGATCGAGGCTCTCGGCTTCCGGCTTGCGGGCAAGTCCGAGGTCAATGCGAACCCCAGGGACACCAAGGACTATGCCGACGGCGTGTGGACGCTGCCGCCGGTGCTCCGGCTCGGCGACCAGGATCGCGAACGATATGTCGCGATCGGCGAGTCGGATCGCATGACGCTGAAATTCATCAAGCCATGAGCGCGAGCACCGCGCGCACGTCGGCCGGCGTGTGCGCGCTGCCGCTGTCGCCGCTCAACAGGCGGCGCCACGCCCGCGCTCCAGGCCGGCCGTGGAACAGGCCGCAGAGGTGGCGCGTCATCGCGCGCAATGGTGTGCCGCGCGCGAATTCGGTGTCGAGATAGGGCAGACAGGCAGCGAGAAACGCTGTCGGCGACGGTACCGGTAGCGGCATCCCGCCGTATACGCGAGCATCGAGGTCGGCGAGCAGCAGCGGCCGTTCATACGCGGCGCGGCCGAACATCACCCCATCGACGTGGGCGAGCTGCGCAAGCCCGTCCTCCAGCGTGGCGAGCCCGCCGTTCAGCACTACGCATAGATCCGGGAAGTCGCGCTTGATGCGATGGACGCGCGCGTAGTCGAGCGGCGGAATCTGGCGATTGGCCCGTGTATCGAGATTCAGCAGCGCCTTGCGGGCATGCAGCAGCAGCACGCGGCAGCCGGCATCGCGCACGCCGGCGACGAGCCGCGCGAGGTGTTCGTAGCTGTCGATCTCATCCACCCCGAGGCGGGTCTTCACGGTGATGGGAATTCCGACCGCCTCGTGCATCGCCGTGACGCACTCGGCCACCAGGGTCGGCTCGCGGATCAGACAGGCCCCGAACCGGCCGGCCTGGACGCGATCGCTGGGACAACCGAGATTCAGATTTATTTCGTCGTAGCCGGCCGCCGCACCCATGCGGGCGGCGGCGGCGAGCGTCGCCGGATCGCTGCCGCCGAGCTGCAGCGCCACCGGATGCTCGATCGCGTCGAACGCGAGCAGGCGTTCGCGCGGACCGTGCAGCAGCGCCTGCGCCACCACCATCTCCGTGTACAGCCGGGCTCGTCGCGTCAGCAGCCGCGCGAAATAGCGGTAATGCCGGTCGGTACACGCGAGCATCGGCGCGACGCAGAAGCGCCAGTCGGGTTCTGGCAGGTGGACGGGAGCGGGCAAAGCGGACATCGGCGGGTGTTCCGGGCAGGCGTGCAGGGAGCGTGATTATCCTTCATGTCGCCGCACCGGGTGACATCCGGGAAAGCCCATCGCGGTCATCGACTTGCAATGGTCGACGAAGCGCCCTGCACCAGCGGTGGCCGCCGGGATCCGCGCGCCTACTCCGAACGGGTAGTCCGGCTGGCAGTTGCGCGTGTCTAGACTCCGCGCATGGACAAGCTCATCTCCATCGACAACGGCGGCACGCTCACGGACGTGGTCGTGATCGACGGCGAGCGCATTTTCCGGGCAAAGACGCTCACCACCCCGCACGATCTGTCGAAGTGTTTCTTCGACGGCCTCCGGCGTGTCTCGCGCGAGATCTACGGCAGAGAGGACCTGCCGGAACTGCTGCGGGGTACCGATCTGATCCGCTACTCGACGACGCAGGGCACCAATGCACTGGTGGAGCGGCGTGGGCCGCGTCTCGGACTCATCCTCGGTGCGCCGCGCGAGGTCGCGGGGCTCGCGGCCGAGCCGGCGACGGCCGCGCTCTTCGCGGCGCTGGTCGGCGAGCGGGTCACGATCGTGAACCCGACGGCGGACGATCCGGATTCCGCCGTGCTCGATGCCGTCAACGCCCTCACCGGGAGCGGCGCCAACCGCATCGTCGTGAGTCTCGCCGGCGCCGACTACGCCGCAGCCGAGCGGTCGATCAAGCGGATCGCCCTGCGGCGCTTTCCGCCGCACATGCTCGGCACCGTGCCGATGCTCTACTCGCACGAAGTGATCGACAGCGTGGATCCCGTCGCCCGCACCTGGACCGCGCTCATCAATGCCTTCCTGCATCCGGCGATGGAGACCTTCCTCTACCACGCCGACAACCGCCTGCGCGAGCACCCGACACGCGCATCGCTGCTGATCTTCCGCAACGACGGCGGCTCGGCCCGGGTGGCGAAGACCAAGGCGATCAAGAGCTATGGCTCGGGACCGCGCGGCGGGCTCGAAGGCGCGCGTGCGTTTGCGCGCCATTACGGGCTCGCCGATCTCCTCGCGCTCGACGTCGGCGGCACGACGACCGACATCGGGCGAATCCGCGCCGGCGAGATCGCAGTCGGCGAGCCGGGTCGGATCGAGGGGGTCGCGGTCGCCCTGCCGCTCGCCGAGATCGTCAGCGCCGGCGTCGGTGGCGGTTCCGTGCTGCGGGTCCGCGACGGGCGGGTCCAGGTCGGGCCGGACAGCGTAGGCGCAGTCCCGGGCCCCGCCTGCTTCGCCCGCGGCGGCACCGACGCCACGATCACCGACGTGATGCTGCTCGCCGGCGTGATCGATGCATCGACCTATTTCGGCGGTGAACTCGCGCTCGATCCCGCCGCCGCCCGCGCAGCGGTCGAGCGGGCGGCGGCGCTGCCGCTCGGTCTGCCGTTCGATGTCGCGCTGCATCGCCTGTGCGAGGCCTGGGTGGTGGCGGTGGCGGAGGCGGTCCGCGCGGTCGCCGCTCCGGGCCCGGACACGACGCTTGCGGCGTTCGGCGGCGCCGGGCCGCTGCTCGCGTGCGCGGTGGCCGAGGTGCTCGGCGCCACGCGGGTGCTCGTGCCGGCCACTGCGGCCGTGTTCAGCGCGCTCGGGATCGGCTTCAGCGATCTGATGCAGGAGTACCGTGCAGTGCTCGATGCCGGCGAACCCGACGCGATCGGCAGCGCGTTCACCCGCCTGCACGCCCAGGCCGGACGCGACATGGCCGCGGAAGGCATCGCGCTCGCCGACTGTGCGCTGACGGCGGCGTTGAGAATCACGACGGGGGCGCACACGGAGGAACACCCGCTGCCCATCGACATCGTCGATGCGCCGCTGCTGCCCCGCGCGCTGCCCGCGGACGCCGAATGCACGCTGGTGCTGCGCGCGTGCCGTGCGCTGCCGCACCCGCCATTCGCAGAGGCGGCCGTAGCGCCGCAGCCGGCCCTCGCCGTCGGCAGCCGTCTGCTCATGCTCGGTGCGGATCCAGCGCGCGCGCTGCCCGTCTACCCGCTGGAGTCGCAGATGCCGGGCGCAACGGCATCCGGGCCCGCGATCGTCGAAGACCGCTACTACACCGGGCTGGTGCCGGCAGGCTGGGCCTTCGAACTCAACGGCAATCGCGATCTGTGGCTGCGGAGGACGGCATGAAAGTCATCGTCACCGAATACCTGCGTATCGACCTGGACACGGAGCAGTGGGAATGTCGACGTTGCGGGCATGTCCTTGGTCCGGCACGCCAGAACTACAAGGTGCACACGCGGGTGTATGCACGCGACCCGCGCGAAATCCACAAGCCGCTGCTCGATGCGACGCGCTACGAGTACACCTACGCGCCGGATCCGGCATGGTGCGCGATCCTGGAGTTCTATTGTCCGGCCTGCGCGGCACTGATCGAGACCGAGTACACGGTACCCGGCCATCCGCCAATCAACGACCTCGAACTCGACATCGATTGCCTGAAACGGCAATGGGCCGAACGCGAAGAGTTGTCTGCGCCGGCCGGCGGCGGGCTCCCGCCACAGGTCGATCATGCGTGTCACGGCCACGCCGGATCGGGGCGGCCATGAAGCGCGTCTCGGTGGATATCGGTGGGACTTTCACCGACTGCCTGGTCGCATGGGACGGTCGCTACGTGCAGGGCAAATCGCTCACGACGCATCACAACCTCTCGCTCGGCTTCTTCGATGCCCTCGAACGGGCTTGCGCCTCGCTCGGTGTCGCGCGCGGCGCGCTGCTCGCCACCGTCGACTCCGTGCGCTACGCGACGACGCTCGGCACCAATGCGCTGATCGAGCGCAAGGGTCCACGCGTCGGGTTGCTGATCACGGAAGGCTTCGAGAGCACGGTGCCCGTGAGCCGCGGGCGCGGCTATGCGGAAGGTCTGTCGCTGTGGCAGGCGATGGATCTCTCACGCGGCCGTCGGCCGGCGCCGATCGTGCCGGTCGCGCTGATCCGCGGCGTGCGCGAGCGTCTCGACTATCGCGGCGAGGTGTTGATTCCGCTGGTCGAGGACGACGTGCGACGCAAGGTGCGCGAACTGCTCGACGCCGGGGCACAGTCCTTCGTGGTGGTCAGTGCGAACTCGACGGTCAATCCGGCGCACGAGGAGCGGATCCGCGAGATCATCCTCGAGGAATATCCGAGCAGCCTGCTCGGCGCGCTGCCGGTCGTCCTGTCGTCGGCCGTCAGCGGGCGCCGCGGCGAGTATGTGCGCGCGATGTCCGCGATCATCGATGCCTACCTGCACTCCACGATGTACTTCGGCATGAGCGCACTCGAGCAGGGCCTGCGCGAGGCGGGTTACCGGCGGCCGATACTGCTCGTGCACAACACGAGCGGGATGGCCCAGATGAATTCGACGGACGCGCTGCGCACCGTCCACTCGGGGCCCGTCGCCGGGATTCACGCGGGCGACGAACTCGCGCGCCAGACCGGTCTCGGCAACGTGATCACGACCGACATGGGCGGGACGAGTTTCGACATCGGTCTCGTGGTCGAGGGCGGCATCAAGCATTACGACTTCAGTCCGACTGTCGATCGCTGGCTCGTGTCGCTGCCGATGGTGCACCTGACCGCGCTCGGTGCCGGCGGTGGCTCGATTGCGCGCTGCGATCCGATATTCCGCACACTGAAGGTCGGCCCCGATAGCGCGGGCTCGGATCCGGGCCCCGCCTGCTATGGCCGGGGCGGCACACAGGCGACGGTCACCGACGCCGATCTGCTGCTCGGCTATCTCGATCCCGAACGCTACGCAAACGGCAGCATCCCGCTCAGCCGGCGGCGCGCCGAGCGCGTGCTCGCGGCGCTCGGCGCGCCGCTCGGACTGTCGGCGATCGAGGCCGCACGCCTGGTCCGGCGCCGCGTCGACTTCGACATGGCGAGCGGCCTGATGGGTGAACTGCGCGCACGCGGCTACCGCGCCACCGACTTCACGATGCTCGCCTACGGTGGCAATGGCCCGCTGCACTGCTGCGGCATCGCGCGCCACGCCGGTATCGACCGCGTACTCGCACCGCCTTACGCCGCGGTGTTTTCGGCCTGTGGCGCCTCGAGTCTCGACCAGCTCCATTTCCACGAACATTCGCAGATCACCGATCTCTACAACGCTCGCACCGGCGTGCTGTTCGAGGACTATGCGACGTTCAACGCCACGGTCGCGATGCTCGAGGCGCGCGGCCACGATGACCTGCGGCGCCAGGGCGTGCCACCGTCCGCCGTCCGCCACCGCCTCGAACTCGATCTGCGATACGGCAGCCAGACGCTCGAGACCACCATCGTCGCCGAGCGTCGTCGCCTCGGCTCGGTGCGCGACGTGCTCGCGCTCATCGAGCGGCTCGACGCCGATTACGGCCGACGCTACGGCCAGGGCAGTCAGGCGCCCGAATCCGGGATCCGCATCATGACCTTTCGTGTCGCCACCTATGTCGAGAACGCCGCGCTGCGCTTCGGATCGCTCGATGCTGTCGCGGCGCGCGCGGCGCCGTTGCCGGTCGCGCACCGCGCGTGCTTCTTCGTGACCTGTGACGGCCCGCTGTCCACGCCGTGTTACGACGCGGCCGCGCTCGAGCCCGGGGTGACGCTCGAAGGGCCGGCGATAGTGAACCCGGGCGAGACCACCTATCTGATCGAGCCCGGCTGGCGCTACGCGGCTGGCGCACAGGGCGCGGTCTGGTTCACACCGGTCGCCGCCGCGAACTCCGCATCGCGCCGCGCTGCGCCGGCCCGGAGGGAGACCACATGAACGAGATGCACCGGGGCGAACTGCCGGGCGACGACGAGCTCAAGGCCCGCTTCCTGTCCGCGAACACGCTGTTCCTCGGTCCGGATACCGAGTTGCTCGCCGATCACAGGATCCAGGCGCGCAGCACCCGCGAGGAGCGCGTGCTCCGCGACGGCGCGGACGATCACCTGTTCGAAGAGATCCGCGCAAGCCTGCAGAGCGCGCTCGACGAGGGGTTCGAGGTGACGACGAACGCGATCGTCTCCCCCGCCGGCAAGTTCGGCGACATGACCGTCACCGTGTTCACCGCGAATGGCGATCTGTCGAGCGCGAGCCTGCGCGGCGTGATCGGCTTCTGCGCCGCGTCGGGCTTTCCGATCCGCTATGTCATCAAGCATTTCGAGCACGAGCCGACGGTGGGCGTGCGGGCCGGCGACATGTTCATCATGAACGACCCGTTCTATGGCGGCGTGCACTCGCCGGATCAGATCTCGTTCATGCCGGTCTACCACGACGGCGAGCGCGTGGCGTGGGTCGCGATCGGTCTGCACGAGGGCGAAAACGGTGCCCGCGAGCCGGGCGGCATGGGCCCGGCGATGGAGTCGCCGTGGGACGAGGGCATCAAGATGCCGCCGATCCGGGTCGCGGAGAATTACCGGCTCAAGTTCGATCTGGTGAACTATCTGCAGAACTCCTCGCGCGATCCGCGCCTCGTCGGCGCCGATCTCAAGGTGCGGCTCGCGACGCTGCGGCGGGTCGAGGCACGACTCCTCGCGCTGTGCGACACCTACGGCGCGAATGCGCTCGTCGGCACGCTGCGTCAGAGCCTCGAATACGTCGCGGCCGAGGCCACGCGCCGCGTGCGCGAGCTGCCGGAGGGTACGGTGCGCGGCCAGATCTTCCTCGACACCACGATGCGCGAGGACGCGTTGATCCGCTTCTACGCGCGCATCTCTGTGCGCGATGGACGCCTCGTCTGCGACTTTCGCGGGTCCTCGCCGCAGTTCATGAACCGTCCGATCAACGCGCCGATCACTTCGATCCGAATCGGGGTCCTGATGGGCCTCGTGTCGTTCATCTGGCCCGATCTGCCACGCTCGCTCGCCATCCTCGATCCGGTCGACATCCTCGCGACGCCGGGCAGCGTCGCCGACGCGACCCGCGAGGTGCCGACCTGTCTCAACATGCAGGTCTTCTTCAAGGCGATCACGCTGACCCAGATGGCGCTGCTCAAGCTCGGCTTCGGCCTGCCGCGGCACTACGGCAATCCGATCGCGCCGTGGTTCAACCAGCCCGTCACGTTCATCTACGGCGGCGTGACCCAGCACGTCGAACAGGTCGGCAACCTCTGTGCGGATCTCAACGGCATGCCGGGCGGCGCCAAATGGGACGCCGACGGCGAACATTCGATGTCACCGAACTTCGCGGCTTACGTCGATACCGGCGAAACCGAGCTGGTCGAGGAGGATCTGCCGTTCGTGCAGGTGATTTCCAAGCGCCTGCTCACCGACAACTGCGGCTTCGGCAAATTCCGGGGCGGCGCCGGCTACGAGTTTTCAGTCGCGAACCGCTACTCCGATGTCTGGGGCTTCCTCGCGCTCGCGGGTGGCTCGAAATTCAGCACCACACCCGGCATGTTCGGTGGCTACGGTTCGCCGACCTATCCCATCTCGATGATCAAGGAGGTCGACGTGTTTGCCGAACTCGCGCGCGATGCCGGCATCTTCCGCGGCTCGCTGGTGGATCTGATGAACGAACGGCCGTTCGCGGGGGCGAGTTATCGCACGCATCGCGCGGCGCTGCCGTTCGAGATGGCGCGCAAGGGCGAACTCTATCTGCAGTCGCAGGGCGCAGGCGGCGGCTGGGGTGATGTGCTCGATCGCGATCCGGCACTGGTCGCAAAGGATCTCGAGGAAGGCATCATCTCGACGGCGACTGCGCAGGATATCTACAGGATCGTGCTCGATCCGCGCACCGGTGCGGTCGACCCGCAGTCGACCGAGGCTGCGCGGACGGCCGAGCGCGCGGCGCGTCTCGCACGCTCGCTGCCGTACGCCGAATTCGCCGCCGCCTGGAACCGGGACACGCCACCGGCCGGCGTTCCCTATTACGGTGCGTGGGGCGAAGACGTCGATACGCTGTATGCGGGCGACACCACCATGCGTGCCGACGCGATTCAACCAATCTTCATGCCGGATCCTCGCGAGGTACGCATTGCCGCCCTCGAGGCCCGGCTGCGCACTTACGAGTCATGCTGAGGAGAGAGCGATGAGACCGATCGACTATTTCGATCGCGGCGCCGAGGCCGCACCGGAACGTGTCGCGTTCGAAGGCAACGGGGTGACTTACTGCTACGCCGACGCACGCGCCGAATCAGAGGCGATCGCGCGCGCCCTGTATGCCGCCGGCTTTGCGCCGCGGGATGCATGCGCCGTGTTCGCCCCGAACGATCCGCGCGCGATGATCGCAGTGCTCGGCGTGCTGCGCGCCGGTGGCGCATGGGTGCCGGTCAATACGCGCAACGCGCCCGCTGCCAACGCCGAGTACATGGCCTATGTCGGCACCCGCTGGCTGCTCTATCACTCGGCGGTGGCCGCCGAAGTCGCCGCGATGCGCCCGATGTTGACCGGTCTGCGCGGCACGGTGTGTCTCGATCGCGAATGCGATGGTGATCCGTCCCTCGCGGACTTCATCGCGCGGGGCGGGGACGGCGCGATCCCCGACTGGAGCGATCCGTTCAGCAGTCCCGACCATCCGCTCGCGCTGTGGCCGACCGGTGGCACGACGGGACCCTCGAAGGGGGTCTTCATCACGAACCGCGCATGGACGGCGATGATCGAAATGGGCATGCATTACTGGGACATCGGCGCGCCGCCGGTGTGCCTCGCGGTGGCACCGATCACGCACGCGGCGGGCGGCATGGCGCTGATCCTCGCAGGCCTGTCCGCGACAAACGTGATCCTGCCCGGCTTCGACGCCGGCGAAGTCCTCGCTGCCATCGAACGCCACCGCGTGACGCATATGTTCCTGCCACCGACCGCACTGTATGCACTGCTCGCGCATCCGCGCGTGCGCGACGTCGACACTTCGAGCCTGCGCCAGCTCCTCGTCGCGGCGGCGCCCGTGTCTCCGGACAAGCTCCGCGAAGCGGTGGAGGTGTTCGGTCCCTGCATCTGCCAGTGCTATGGCCAGGCCGAGTCACCGTTCCTGCTCGCCTGGCTGCCGCCCGCCACGCTCGCCGCCGCGGCCCGTGGCGAACACCCGGAGCGCCTGAAGAGTTGTGGCCGGGCGACGTCCGGCTGCCGTGTCGCGATCATGGACGACGAGGGCACGCTGCTGCCGCCCGGCGAGCGCGGCGAAATCGTGGCGCGTGGCCCGCTCGTCACCCCCGGCTACTTCGCGAAGCCGGAAGCGACCGCCGAAATCCGCGCGCACGGCTGGCACCATACGGGCGATGTCGGCTACGTCGATACCGACGGCTATCTCTACATCGTCGATCGCAAGAAGGACATGATCATCACCGGCGGTTTCAACGTGTACGCGGCCGAGGTCGAAGCGCCGATCCTCGCACTGCCGGCGGTCAAGGAATGTGCGGTGATCGGTGTGCCGGATCCGGTGTGGGGTGAGGCGGTGAAGGCCATCGTCGTGGCGAAGGCCGGCATGGCGCTCGACGCGCGCACGGTCATCGAACACTGCCGCACGGAGCTAGGCCCGGTGAAAACGCCGAAGTCGGTGGATTTCCGCGACGAAATCCCGAGGACCGCGAACGGCAAGACCGACAAGAAGGCGTTGCGCGCGGAGTACTGGGAAGGCCGCGACCGCAGCGTCAACTGAGGAGGCTCTACCGTGCAGGACGTCTATCTTCTGGGGATTCATGGCACACCGTGCGCGCGCATGGCGGACCGCAGCTTTCAGGATCTCGCGCGCGACGCCTGGAGCGGCGTGCTCGCCGACGCCGGGCTCGAGCACGGCAACGACATCGGGCACGTCTGGTTCAGCAACCTGCTGATGGATTACTGGGGGCAGCCGTACATTCGGGGTCAGGTCGCGCTGACGCCGCTCGCGCGCGCGGGTGCGCTGCCACCGAACGTCCCGCTGACCAACGTCGAAGGCGGTTGCGCCAGCGCCTCGCTCGCCTTCAACGGCGCGTTGAAAGAGGTGGCCTCGGGACAGTCCGAGGTCGCCCTCGCGCTCGGCGTCGAGAAGCTGTACGACCCGGCCGATCCGGCCGCGGTGCTGGCCGCGATCGAAGGCGGCAGCGACCGGCTGGATCCCGCCGCCTGGCATGCGCTGTATGCCCGGATTGCGGCCGCCAGCGGCCGCAAATTTGCACCCGGCCCCGGACGCTCGATTGCGATGGATGTCTATGCCCTGTGGGCCGGCAGCCACATGCGTCGTTACGGCACGACGGCCGCTCACATCGCACACGCCGCGGCCAAGAATCACACCAATGCCGTGCACAACCCGCGCGCGCAATACCGGTTCGCGCTGGGCGTCGAGGACGTGCTGGCCGATCGCATGATCAGCGCGCCGCTCACCCGCGCGATGTGCGCACCGACCGGTGACGGCGCCGCGGCGGCGCTGTTGTGTTCGGCGCGTTATCTCGCCCGAATGCCGCCCGCGGTACGCGGGCGGGCGCTGCGGATCCGCGCGCAGGGCCTGGCCGGCGGTCACTTCGACGGCGACTGGGACACCCGGCGCGCGCCGGTGGTCGCCGCCGAGCGCGCGTACGCGCAGGCCGGCATCACACCTCGCGATCTCGATCTGGTCGAACTGCACGATGCGACCGCGTTCGCCGAGATTCATCTCGTCGAGGATCTCGGGCTGTGCCCGCGCGGGCAGGGCGGCCCGTTCACCGCCTCGGGGGCCACGGCCCGCGACGGCGAGATCCCGGTCAATCCCTCCGGTGGTCTCGTCTCGCGCGGCCATCCGATCGGCGCGACGGGGCTGATGATGCTGAACGAGCTCGCGCTGCAGCTCCGCGGCGAGGCTGGCGAGTTGCAGGTGGCCGATGCGCGCATCGCGCTCGCCGAGAACGGCGGTGGACTCTATGGCAACGACGTCGCCGTGTGCGCCGTGACGATACTCGAGCGCGCCTGACGCGTATCGCCCTCTGCGGCCCGCACGGGGGCGCCGGCTGTTCAGCGCGTGAGATGCAGGGCGCGCGCCCGTTCCACGGCGTGGGTGCGATTGCCGACGCCGAGCTTCTGATAGACGTTCTTCAAGTGGAATTTGACCGTATCGGTCGAGATGTCGAGCAGCGTCGCGATCCGCTTGTTCGGCACGCCGCGACTCAGGAGCTCCAGTACTTCGTGTTCACGCGCGGAGAATGTCGCGCCGGCGAGTGCGGCGGGCGAGAGTACCTGTGCCTCACCGTAGCCGGGTGCGTTGCCGATTGCGAACTCGAAATCCTCGGCGCGTGCGCCTTCGACATTCTGCCACGCATGCACGATCGGCTTCGCGGCGGCGCCTGCCACCGCGAGCTCGTCCGCCAATGTGCGGCGCAGACCGAGCGCATGCATCAGATCGAGCGCCCGCCGGGCTTCGACAAGGGCGGTCGCGCGCTCGCCGACGAGGTGCAGTGCCGCGCCGCGCACGACGCACACGCGCGCCAGCGGCCACGTCAGCGTGGCGCTCTCGAGCCGCGCGGCGAGTTCGGCGAGGGTGTGCGCCGCGATCTCGGGTGAGCCGTCGGCGAGCGCCAGGCGGGCGCCGGACAGACTGCCGGCGAGCGCGATCTGACCATGCGTCGTGGTCGGTGCCGCCGCATACCCGGCGCAGAGACGATCGAGGTGCACCTGCACGGCGCGGGCCGCAGGCAGGTCTCCTTCCACGAGCAGCAGTCGCACACGCTCGGCAAAGCTCGCCGCGACCAGTCGATCGTTGCCACCCGCTTCGCCCGTGCTCTGCAGCAGATAGAGGCACTCCAGCGCCCGGTCCGTGTCACCGCCGCGCGCGTGTGCCCGTGCTGCGGCCACGAAGGCGCGCAGGATACCGTCCGGCAGCACCGTCTCGCGGATGACGGCAAGCCGATCCCCGAGCAGCGCATCGACGGCGTCCGCGCCCTCGTGCTCGTAGACCACTTCCGCGAGAAAACTGGCCGGGATGCAGGCCAGTGCACTGCGCCGCCCGGCCTGGCGTTCGGCCGCTTCCAGGATCGCGGCGAAGATGGCGGCGCCATGGGCGAGCCGGCCTTGCATGACGTAGCACATGCCGCGAAAGCATTCAGTGTAGACATGCGCGGCATGGATGGCAGGCGCACGCTGAAAGCGGGCGGCATGCGCCAGGCTGACGCGGGCGCGATCGAAATCGCCGGCGTGGATGCACGCCCAGGCCCTCACATTGCAGGCCCCGCCGCCGTACATGCTCTCGCCGGCGGGCAGCGGCATCAGGTCGCGGACCTCGCGCTCGGCCCGGGCGCTGTCGTCCTGCCACACCGCGCAGACGCCGCGGACGACGGCCATGCGCGCACGCATCAACGGCGACAGACGTGGCGCGACGGCCGCGAGCCGATCGATGGTCCGGTGCGCCTCGTCGAGCCGCCCACTCAACACCTGTGCAGTCGCCGCGGCACAGAACAGCGCCGGACGTCGTGCGGGGTCGGGTGGGTCGAGCGCCTCGAACCAGCCGAGCAGGGTGGTCCAGCGGCCCTCCTGGACGAGCGCCGGCGCGCAGTCCTCGATGAGATCGAGAGCGCGATCCGGCGAGCCGCCGGCGAGGGCGTGGTGCACGGCGTCGGCCGCCTGCCCGTGCCGTTCGAACCACGCACTCGCCGCCAGATGCAGGTGCGCCACCTCGCCCGGTGCCCGCACCGCGAGTTCGCGCTCGAGCAGTTCGCGAAACAGCGGGTGATAGCGATACCAGCCTTCACGCTCGAGACGCACGATGAACAGGTTGCGGCGCTCGATGTCGCGCAGCAGCGCAGCGGTGTCGGTGTTGCCGACCAGCTCGGCGCAGAGCGCGGCATTGAAGGTCGACAGGATCGAGGTTCTCGTCATGAACGCCGTCAATGCCGCCGGCAGCCGCGCCAGGACGTCGCGCGTCAGAAACGCCGACACGTCCCCCGTCTCGCCGGCGTACGTGGCAAGGAATGACGCCAGGTCGGGATCGTCATGCAAGGCGATCACGGCCAGCTGCAGCGCCGCCGCCCAGCCCTCGGTCGCTTCATGCAGCCGGCTCGCGCCACCGGCCGAGACGCGCCCAGGCAGACGGTTGTCGAGGAAAGTCCTGGTCTCCGCACCGTCGAACAACAGATCGCTCGTACGGATCTCGTACGCGCGATCCTGTGCCTTCCACAGGGCGAGTGGCAGCGCGAGTCGGGTGCGGCTCGCGACGATCAGATGCAGGTTCGGTGGCGCGCGTTCGACGAGCCGGGCGAGCACGGCCTCATGCGCGGTGTCGTCCACCTGGTGGAAATCGTCGAGCACGAGATAGATCTCTTCGCCGAGTGCGCTGCACTCATTGACCAGCGCGTCGACGAAACTCTTGGCGCGATCGCGACGATGCCGCTGATAGAGATCGTAAGGGCCGGCACCGATCGCCGCACCCGCGTGCCGCAGACTCTGCAACACCCCGTGCAGGAAATGGGCTTCCGCAGTGTCGGCGGCGTCGAGCGCATACCAGGCGACGCAGGCACCGGCCGCGATGAGTTCGCGCCGCCATTGCGCGAGCAGCGTGCTCTTGCCCGAACCCGCCGCGGCGTGCACCAGGATCAAGGTCCGGAAACGGTTCGCCGCCAGTTGCGCGAGCAGCGCGCAACGCCGTACGAGCGCGCGATCGTGCCGGGGTGGTGCGAGCTTGGTGACGGCGAAGACTTGCTCGCGCGACGTCCCGCGACGGCCCCCGCGCCGGGCCGGCACCGCTCGCGCACTGTTGGACTCTGTCTTCATCGCCGCTCTGAACTGTACCCGATCTGGCCTTTCTGCACGGGCGGACAGCGCTGCCGCCGGCGTGGTGCTCAGCGGCCCCTGAAATGGGGTTTGCGCTTCTCTTCGAAGGCGGCCAGGCCCTCATGCATGTCGTGGCTGTGGGCGTGGACTTCGCTGGCGAGCAACTCCAGGCGCAAAGCGGTCTCCACCGGCTGCTCGAGGCCGTCGTCGACCAACGCCTTCATGCGCCGCAGCCCCAGCGGGCTCTTCGTCGCGAGCTTGGCGACCAGGCGTTCGGTGGCGGCCGCGAGTTCCGAATCGTCAACGACCTCGTTGACGAGACCAGCCTCACGCAATTCCTCGGCGGATGCGAACTCCGCGGTGAAGAGCAGGTACTTCGCGCGCGTCGCGCCGATCTTGCGCGGCAGCCGCACCGAACTCCCGGCGCCGGGCAGCAGGCCGTAGTTTGCGTGAGCGTCCCCGATCCTGGCGGAGCGGGCAGCGACCACGAGATCGCAGCAGAGCACCAGTTCGAGGCCCCCGGCGAGCGCGAGGCCGTTGACTGCCGCAATCACCGGCTTGGGAAACTTCTCGACGCGATTCATGAGCGCGAAGATCGCCTGCAGGAACGCCGCAATCGTGGTGTCGTCGGCGCCGATCGTCCGGCGCACATGTTTCAGATCGGCGCCGGCGCAGAACGCACGTCCCGTCCCGCTCAGGACCACGGCGCAGACCGTATCGTCGGCGAGCGCCTGGTCCAGCGCCGCGTCGAGACCGCGCACGATCTCCGGTGTGATCGAATTCAGTGCCGCGGGGCGATTCAGTGTGGCCCACAGGGCACCGACCCGTGTCTGCGTCAGGACCGCCGGTTCATTCATGCCTGCTCTCCCTGTCGCAGCGTTCGAAGTCAGGCCTCGGCTGCCGCGCTTGATGAAGACGACCCCCGCAAAGGCATAGACGAGGCCGGATCTGCGCCGGACTCGTCGACGCTGAAGGGTCCTGGATGGACTGGTCCAGCGCCTCCTCAGTAACTTGTTGCAATGGTAGGGCAGGTCGCTGGACAGTACACGGCTCGTTGGCGCGGTGGCGTACGTATCGGCGATGGTCTCGCGGCATCATGGCACACGGATCCGTCGCGGGGAGGAAAGCATGAAACTGGCAGGCAAGGTCGCAATCGTCACGGGCGCGGCGTCTGGACTCGGCTTCGCGACCGCGTGCGGACTCGCCGCGGCCGGTGCGTCGATCGCCGCGTTCGATCTCGACGCCGAACGCATGGAGCGCCTGCATGACGAGATTGATCCGGCGCGTCTTATGCTCTGTGCGGGCAGCGTCACCGACGAGGCCGACGTCGGCGCCGCGCTCGACGCAATGGTCCGGCACTACGGTGCAGTGCACATCGCGGTCAACTGCGCCGGGGTGGCCGATGCGGCGAAGACGCTGGCAAAGGGCGAACCCTTTCCGCTGGCGGTCTGGAACAAGGTCATCGCCATCAACCTCACTGGTACGTTCAACGTGATCCGCCTGGCGGCGGTCAAGATGGCCGACAACGTTCCGGACGAAGAGGGTGAGCGGGGCGTGATCGTCAATACGTCGTCCGGTGCCGCCTGGCAGGGGCAGATCGGACAGGCCGCCTACAGCGCGAGCAAGGCTGGCGTCATGGGCCTCACGCTGCCGGTCGCCCGCGATCTGGCGCCGCATGGAATCCGTGTGGTCAGCATTGCACCCGGCCTGTTCGACACCTCGATGGTCGCCGGCATGCCGGAGCACGTGACGCGCTCGATCATCGAGCGCATGGTGCTGTTCCCGCACCGCATGGGTCGCGCCGAGGAGTTTGCAGCATTGGTGGGCACCATCATCGAGAACGTGTACTTCAATGCCACGACCATCAGCCTCGATGCCGGCGCACGGATGAGTGTGCGTTGAGCACGTGCCGACACAGGAGACGGACATGACACCAGGTTCGCGGCCGGCAACCACGACCAACGACGCCACCGATGCGTTCCTCGCCGACGAGGAGCGGATGGTTCGCGACGCCGCCAGGCGCGTCGCACAGGAAGTGCTCGCGAAGACCGCCGCCGAACGCGACCGCCAGCGGCGATGGCCGCACGCCGAATTGCAGGCGCTCGCCGACACCGGCTTCATGGGCATGCTGGTGCCCGAGATGTGGGGCGGCGGCGGGCTCAGCGCGCTGCAATACGGTCTCGCGATCGAGGAGATATCGGCTGCAGACTGCGGGATTGGCACGATAGTCCACGTCCACAACACCACGCTCAAGATGCTGTGCGACTTCGGCACCGACGCGCAGAAGCGCCGCTACCTGCCGGACGCGGCCCGTGGCGTTCGGATCGGTGCCACCCTGCTGACCGAGCCGCATGCCGGATCGGACACCTCGGCGTTCCGCGCAACGGCCCGGCGCGACGGCGACACGTGGGTGCTCGAGGGCACGAAGCAGTTCATCTCGAACGGCAGCGAGGCCGGCGTCGCCACCGCGATCGTGGTGACCGACCCAGCCGCCGGCAGGCGCGGATTCACCTTCTTCGTATTCGATCCGTCGGATCCGGCGTATCGCGTGCTGCGGGTCGAAGACAAACTTGGTCAGCAGACGGCGCATACCGCGCAGATCCAGCTCGACGGGCTGCGGCTCGGCGACGATGCGGTGCTGGGCGATGTCGGCGGTGGCTACCGGCTGGTGATGTCGGCCCTGTCCGACGGGCGCATCGCCATCGCGGCCCAGGCGGTCGGCGTCGCAGGTGCCGCACTCGAAGCGGCGATTCGCTACGCGAACGAGCGCACGGCCTACGGGGAGCCCATCATCCGGTTGCAGGCGGTGGCGTTCAAGCTGGCCGAGATGGCGACCCAGATCGAGGCCGCGCGCCTGCTGTATCAGAACGCGGCGCGACTGCTGATGACGGGACGGCCCTGTGCGAAGGAAGCCGCGATGGCCAAGCTGTTCGCCTCCGAGATGGCCGAACGCGTATGCTCGGATGCCTTGCAGGTGCACGGCGGTTACGGTTACCTGCGTGACTTCCCGGTCGAGCGCTACTGCCGCGACGTGCGGGTCTGCAAAATCTACGAAGGCACCAGCGACATCCAGAAGCTCATCATTTCCCGCAACCTCTGAGGCACCAGGGGCACGGGCCGCGTGGTCCGCTCGTGCGAGATGTGGCAGCATTTCGCGAGGTACTGCAGCTTCGCGAGGAATTCACCAGTGAACGATACGTCCGATCACGATCAGGTCCGCGACAGCCTCCGCGGGCGTGCGAGCCTGGAGACCGTCGATTTCGACGTCACGGCGGGTTTCGGTGACGAGACGACGACCGACGACGCGGAGTTCATCGATCTGACGGCGGCGGATCCCGCGGCGGCATCTGACGCGGAAGTCGTCGAGGTGACGACGACGGTCCCCGAGCGCCCGGCGGCGCCGAGCGCCGCACCGTCGGTGTCCGCACCGGCTGCGGCGGGCGGCGGCAATCTGGCACTGATCGGCGCGATAGTCGCGGCACTCGTGGCCGCCGTGCTGTGGTACGTGCTGCGCTGACAGGGGACGCTCAGGTGCTGCCGATGCCGGTCAGCACACGCCGTGTGAAACGCGTGCGCAGATAGAAGCCGCGCGGCAGCGTCGCGGCCGGTATCCCGCTGTCGTCATGGCTCGCGGTCAGCGCGCAGGCGTTCGCCGCTTTCGGCCGCACCTGCAGAAAGCGACCGAGGCGGGCGTCGAGCGAGGCGAGTCCGCCTGCCGTGAGCAATTCCATCAGCTCTTCCCAGTCCTCGCGCAGCACGCGCGTTTCCCCGGCATCCGGACTCCACAGCAGCGGCCAGCCGATCCGCCGCGCGGCGAGCGGCAGCGCCGGATCGGCCTCGATCGGCACCCACAGCACGCGCGCCAGCTTTTTCCACACCGGTGATTCCTCGAAGACGAGGCCGGCACTGCCGCGGACCGGTGCCACGCACAGGAACGTCGACTCGACCGGCCGGCCCGCTGCATCGACCGGAATGCTCTTCAATTCGACGCCGAGGGCCGAAAAGTCCGGCACCGGCCGTGAGCCGGCATCGGCACCGAGCAGGCATTCGAGCAGGGTGCCTGCATAGCCTTTCGCATGGCGGGTCGGCCCGGGCGGCGCGATACCGGCCGCGCACGCCAAGTCGCCGATCGATCGTCCG
>JADZCB010000215.1 GCA_020851775.1 Gammaproteobacteria bacterium | reverse complement strand
GGCGATTCCGGCAGCTCGCGGAAATTGCAGTCGGTGACCAGGCACAGCTCGTCGTAGTCGTAGAAGATGCAGCGGCCGTGGCGCGTGACACCGAAGTTCTTGATGAGTAGATCGCCCGGAAAGATGTTCGCATGGGCGAGATCGCGCAGAGCCTGGCCGTAATCGATCACCGCGGCGGCGGCCGCGTCACGCGGGGCCTCGCGCACGAAGAGGTTCAACGGACGCAGGCGTCGCTCGACGTAGAGATGTTTCAGCACGAGCTGATCGCCTTCGATGCGGGCACTCTCCGCCGCCTCCCCGAGCAGCTCGTCGACGACCGGCTGCTCGAACTTGTCGAGCGGAAAGCCGATATCGCTGAATTCCTGCGTGTCGATCAGGCGGCCAGCCCGGTCATGCCGGAACACGAACTGGTACTTTTCCATCACTTCGTGGCGACTCGTGTTTTTCGGATAGCCGAATCGGTCGCGGATCACCTTGAACACCAGATCGTAGGACGGCAGCGTGAAGCAGATCATCACCAGCCCGCGGTCACCCGGTGCGTGCACGAAGCGGTCGTGGCAGGTCGCGAGGTGATTGGAGAACTGCCGGTAGCGCTCGGTCTTGCCCTGGCGTATGCGGCCGAGCACGGTGTAGAGCTCGTCGATCGGCTTGTGCGGGAGCAGCGAGTTGATGAAGTAGACCGCACCTTCGACAGGCTCGAGATCGGCAAAGAAGTACGAGCGTGTGAAGCCGAACAGGATGCTGATCTCGTCGACGGACATCATGATCTGATCGACCTTGATGCCGTCGTCGTCGTGACGCAGGGCGATCACGAGCGGCGCTTCGCGCGCGTCCCAGTACACCTTGCCGATGAGATAGGCGCGCGCGGACTGGTAGAACACCGCCGGCAGGAAGTCGAGGCGCAGAAGTTCGTAGGCAGCGGCACCATCCTGCGCGGCGTACCGTTCGATGTCGTGCTCGATACGCGAGACGTCGCCGTCGAAATCGGCGTAGGGCACGGCGAAATCGCAGTCGTTCAGGAGCTGGCGCAGCAGCTCGCGCAAATCGCCCCAGTTCAGATAGCTCCGACATTCCAGCACATGCCGCTGCGCGTCGCGGATGTTGAAGCGGATATCGAGGAATTCGGTTTCGGGATCCGTGCCGACGGTCTGGAAAACGCGGCGGCTGATCGAATTGAAGAACGTCTTCGAGAACGCACCGTCCGGCACGCCGTCGACGCGCGCGCCGAAGGTCTGCTTGAGGTGGGGCCAGAGTTCGCGGGTTGCGGCCGGCGGGCCGAGCAGCCGCTGCAGCGCGGCCACCTGGCGTTCGACCGATTTCGTGTAGAGCTCGAGGCGCTCGCTGAAGTCGCGTTCGGCGCCGCGCCAGTCACGCGCTTCGAAGCGCTGCTTGGCACGGCGCGTGATGCGCCCGAAATTGTCGTTGTATTTGACGAACGCCTCGCGAACGCTTTTCGCTGCCTCGAACAGCAGCTCGCGCCGCGCGGCGTCCGTCACGGGTCGCGGGTCCGGCTCAGAGACGCTCGATGAGCGCCGTCGCGAACTCGCTGCACTTCACCTCTTTGGCCCCGTCCATCATGCGCGCAAAGTCGTACGTGACGATCTTGTCGCCGATGGTCCGATCCATCGCGCCGATGATCATGTCCGCGGCCTCGGTCCAGCCCATGTAGCGGAACATCATCTCGCCCGACAGCAGCACCGAACCCGGGTTCACCTTGTCCTGGTTCGCATATTTCGGCGCAGTGCCGTGCGTCGCCTCGAAGATCGCATGGCCGGTGAGGTAGTTGATGTTGCCGCCGGGGGCGATGCCGATGCCGCCGACCTGTGCGGCCAGCGCGTCGGACAGGTAATCGCCGTTCAGGTTCAGCGTCGCGATGACGTCGAACTCACTCGGGCGCGTCAGCACCTGCTGCAGCGTGATGTCGGCGATGGCGTCCTTGATCAGAATCTTGCCACTCGCGAGTGCCGCATCCTGCTCGGCATTCGCCGCCTTCGACCCCTGCGCCGCGACCGTCTTCTCCCACTGGTTCCAGGTGTAGGTATGGTTGCCGAACTCCTTCTCGGCCACTTCGTAGCCCCAGTTGCGGAAGGCGCCTTCAGTGAACTTCATGATGTTGCCCTTGTGCACAAAGGTCACGCTCTTGCGCCCGTTGGCAATCGCGTACTCAATCGCGGAGCGCACGAGCCGGGCGGTGCCTTCCTGCGACACGGGCTTGATGCCGATGCCGGAAGTCGCCGGGAAACGGATCTTCTTGTACTGATCCGGGAACTGTTCGGCGAACATCGTCATGAAGCGTTTCTGATCCGCCGAGCCCATTTCGAACTCGAGACCGGCATAGATGTCTTCGGTGTTCTCGCGGAAGATCACCATGTCGACCGCACCGGGGTTCTTGACCGGGGAAGGCACGCCGTCGAACCAGCGCACGGGCCGCAGGCAGACGTAGAGGTCGAGGATCTGGCGCAAGGCCACGTTCAGCGAGCGGATGCCGCCTCCAACGGGCGTGGTCAGCGGGCCCTTGATGGCGACCAGGTATTCGCGACAGGCGTCGAGCGTCGCGTCGGGCAGCCAGGAGCCCGTCAGCGTGTTGGCCTTTTCGCCGGCATAGACTTCCATCCACGCGATGCGGCGCTTGCCGCCATAGGCCTTCGCGACGGCAGCATCCATGACGCGCTGGCTGGCGCGCCATACGTCCGGTCCGATGCCGTCACCTTCGATGAACGGAATGACCGGATTGTCCGGGACCGTCAGCTTCCCGTTGGCGATCGTGATGCGGGCGCCATCGGCCGGCGGTGCGATTTTCGTGCTCAAGTGCTTTACCTCCCGTACTCGTAGAAGCCGTGCAAGTTTTTCACACTCGCCGCGGGATTGTCATGCGCTGCACCACTTGACTATCGATCCATGGCCCGTCGCCGATGGCCCCGACGGGGTCGTCGCGCGATCGAGACTTCCGATTGAGTCCGTGCAGGTGTTCGCATATTCTGCCCCACGGCGTCAGGCATCCCTATAAAAAGTACAAATCCTTGATTCCAAAAACGAGAATCATCGTTTACGACGCAGAACGGAACGACCGCGCGCTACTCGGTCTAGCTCTGAAGAGTCTCCGGCCCGATGTCGAGGTGCTGGAAGCCAGCAATGCGCTCGAAGTGGTGCACCACGTCAGCGCAGGGCCGATCACGGCAATCGTCGCGGAGCCCGGTGCGTCCTTCTCCGAGTTGTCGGCAATCGTCGACGACCTGCGTCGTCACGACCCGCTGTGCATGTTCTGGCTGTTCTGTACCGACGACGACAGGCCGTCGCCGCGCGACTGCATCGGGCGCGGTATCGACGGCCGGGCCGGCAAGACGAGTGCGGGCTATCTCGGTTTGCCCGGCCGGCTGTTCGAGCGACTGCGTGCCGCGACGGAACTCCGGGAACGGATCGACGCCGAGGGTGCGGGCATCATCGCGGGGGCCTTTCCACTGGCCGGCGGCATCGTCGGTCGCCAGGGCCAGCTCGTGGCGGTCAATCGCGCCCTCGAACGCCTGCTGCAGCGGCCACGCTACGAACTGCTCGACCAGCCGCTCGATCAGATCGTCGACGAGCCCGCACAGCAGGAGGAGGTCCGGCGCCACCTGCAGGGCGCACGCGCGCCGTGGGATCTCGCCGGTCCGTTGCGCGGTCAGGCGGATAGCGGACAGGCCGTCGCCGTCATGGCCCGGCCGATCGGCGAGGAGATCGATCACGCCGGGCTGTGGACCGTGAGCCTGATCGACGTGACGAAGCTGTTGCGCAGTCCCGGACGGCCGCAGAGTCCGGCACGTGACGCTGAACTCGATCGCCTGCTGTTCGCCGTCGCCCACGATCTGCAGGCGCCGCTGAATTCCCTGCACAGCAACGCGCGCTGGCTGGTCGACCACCTGTCGGGCGCCGACCGCGAGACCGGTTCGGCAGTCCAGGAAGTCGCCGCCCTGACCCAGCGGATGCAGCAGATGGTCGACGGCATCCTCGAACTGTCGACGCTGCGCGCCGGCGTACGCGAGCCGGAACTCGTCGAACTCGACGAAGTGCTCGCCGACGCGATGGCGAATCTCCGCAGCGACATCGACGAGACGGGCGCGACGATCGAGCGTCAGCCGCTGCCGCGTCTCGTGGTCAATCGTCGCCAGATGCTGCAGGTGTTCCAGAATCTGCTCGGCAACGCGCTGAAGTTCCGCAGCGCGCGTGTACCCCGAATTCGAGTGTCGGCACAGGAGACAGCCGACAGCCTCCGCATCCTCGTCGAGGACAACGGCATCGGCATCGATCCCAAGGACGTGACCCGTATTTTCGGCATGTTCCAGCGCCTGCACGGCGAACGGGAGTATCCGGGCCTCGGCATCGGACTCGCGCTGTGCGAGCAGATCGTCCGTGGCCATGGGGGAGATCTGATCGTCGAATCGACCCCGGGCCGCGGCGCGTGCTTCATCATCGAGTTCAGGGGGCCGGGACTGCGCGCGGTGACCGCGCAGGACCCGCGTTACGGAGCGCCGCAGCGATGACCGAACAGACGATGACCTGTCGTGTCCTGCTGGTCGAGGACATCGAGTCCGAAGCCACGCTCGTGATCAAGCACTTGCGTCGCGTCAGCGGCTGGCGCTTCATCATCGAGCACTACGACCGCCTGGTGCCGGCGCTCGAACGCGCGCGTGAAAGCCGCTTCGACGTCGTGCTGCTCGATCTGAACCTGCCGGACGGCGCCGGCATCGAGGTCTGCCAGCGCATGCACGAGGCTGCGCCGAACACGCCGACGATCGTGCTCACCAACCAGACCAGCATCGAACTCGGCACCAAGGCGCTGCGCGAAGGCGCCCAGGACTACCTGATCAAGCGGGAAGTCGACAGCACGCTGCTCGGCCGCGCGATCCGCTATGCGATCGAGCGCAACCGGGCCGAGCGCGCGCTGCGCGAGAGCGAGCAGCGCTACGCGCTCGCCGTCGCCGGCGCCAACGACGGGATCTGGGACTGGAACATGCGCGACACCGAGGTTTATTTCTCGCCGCGCTGGAAGGCCATTCTCGGCTACGCGGAGCACGAAATCGCCGATCGCATCGACGAATGGTTCGGCCGTGTCGATCAGCGCGATCGCGAGAAGTTCGACGAGGCGATGTCGCAGCATCTCGAAGGCCGCACGGCACTGTTCGAGAGCGAGTACCGCATCACGGCGAAGGGCGGCGAAGTGCGCTGGGTGCTGAGCCGTGGCGTCGCGGTGCGCGACGAATCGAGTGCACCGTGGCGCATGGCCGGCTCGATGACCGACATCACGCGACGCAAGCAGACCGAAGCGCGCCTGCTGCACGAAGCGATGCACGATGCGCTGACCGGGCTGCCGAACCGCATTCTCTTCATGGATCGGCTCGAACTCGCGTTGCGCCGCTACCGCCGTGATCCGCACAAGCTCTTCGCCGTGCTGTTCTTCGATCTCGACCGCTTCAAGCACGTCAACGACAGCCTCGGTCACCAGGTCGGTGACGAACTGCTCGCACAGGTCGCGGGGCGCCTGCTCGGCTGCCTGCGACCCGGCGACACGCTGGCGCGGCTCGGCGGCGACGAATTCGCAATCGTGCTGAACGACATCGCCGGGCCGACCGATGCGATCTTCGTCGTCGAACGCCTGCAGGAAGCGCTCGCGCAGGAATTCGAAATCGAGGCGCATGCGATCTACACCTCGGCGAGCATCGGCATCGCGGTCAGCTCGGAGTCCTACCGCACGCCGGACGAGATGCTGCGCGACGCCGACATCGCGATGTATCGCGCGAAGAACTCCGGCCAGGCCACGTACGCGGTCTTCGACACCTATATGCACGACCAGGCGATGTTCCAGCATCGCATGGAGACCGATCTGCGTCGCGCGCTGGACAAGGGCGAGTTCGACATCTACTACCAGCCGATCATCGCGATGCACGATCAGCACGTGATCGGCTTCGAAGCGCTGCTGCGCTGGCATCATCCGAGTCGCGGCCTCGTGATGCCCGATGAGTTCATCGGCATCGTCGAGGACACGAGCCTCGTCGTGCCGATCGGCTGGTGGGTCATCGAGCGCGCCTGTTACCAGCTCGCGAAGTGGCAGCGCCTGTTCCCATTGCAGCCGACGCTCGCGATGAGCATCAACGTGTCCGGCAAGCTGTTCCTGACCGACGACATGGCGAAGCGGCTCGCCGCGCTGCTCGAGGACTGCGGGATCGCGCCCCAGTCGATCCGCCTCGAAATCACCGAGCGCGTGGTGATGGATCACGGCGATCTCGTGCTGAGCACGCTGTCCGATCTGCGCGAGCTCGGGGTGCAGCTCCACGTCGACGACTTCGGCACCGGCTATTCGTCGCTGACCTACCTGCAGCGCTTCCGCTACGATTCGCTGAAGATCGACCGCACGTTCGTGTCGACGATGAGCGAAAAGGTCGACAGCAGCGCGATCGTCGAAGCGATCATCTCGCTCGGCATGACGCTCGGCATGCAGGTCGTTGCCGAAGGCGTCGAGACGCCGGAGCAGTTCAACCGCCTGCGTGCGATGAACTGTCCGGCCGCCCAGGGCTTCTGGTTCTGCAAACCGCTGCACCAGGATGCGGTCAACGATTTCCTGCGCACCGGCACGCCGGCGGCGCTGATCAGCGGCAACGTCGGCCATTGACGTGCCCGTGAACGCCGCGACCCGCTCGACGCTGTCGACGGCCGACTGCGAACTCGCCGTGTGGTGCTGGGGACGCCCGACGGCGCCCGTCATCGTGCTCGTCCACGGCTGGGGCGATTGCGGGGCCGGCTTCGACGCAGTGGCCCGCGAGCTCGCGGCCGATTTTCGCGTCCTCGCGCCGGATCTTCGCGGCTACGGCGAGTCTTCGTGGGTGGCGACCGGTTACTGGTTCCCCGATTACCTGCGTGATCTCGAGGCACTGCTCGATTCCGATCTCGTGCGAGGACCGATCACGCTGGTCGGCCACAGCATGGGCGGCAACGTCAGCGGCCTGTATGCGGGGATCCGGCCTGCGCGCGTCGCGAGTCTCGCCTTGTTCGAGGGCTTCGGCCTGCCGGACAGCCGACCGGCCGACGCGCCGAAACGCTATGTGAAATGGCTCGACCAGCAGCGCGATCCACCCGGCTTTCGCGACTTCGACGACGCCGCCGCGCTGCTCGCGCATCTGCGCCGGCTCGCGCCGCATGCCACGGACGCCGTACTCGCCCGGGTGATCCCGGCGTGGGCCCGGCCCGTCGCCGGCGGCGGCTGGCGGCTGAAAATGGATCCGCGGCACAAGCGCTACAACCCCGTGCTCTACCGGCGCGAGGAGGCCGTTGCGTGCTGGCGCGCGACCGATGCGCCGGTGCTGCTCGTCGCCGGCGCCGAGTCGGATTTCCGTGCACGCTTCCATGGCCTGGACCCGCTCGCGGACGCGGCGGCCCACTATCGCGACGTGCGCGTCGTCACGATTGCGAACGCCGGTCACATGATGCATTGGGATCAGCCCGCGGCGTTCGCCGCGCAGGTGCGGGCTGCCGCGGATCGCGTACCGCGTTGAACCCGACCGCGTACGCGACCGGGAGCTGGCTGCTCGTCGGTTGCGGCTACCTCGGGACGCGCGTGCTCGCCCGTCTCCGGGCGCACGGGGCGACGAGCGCCGTCGTTACGCGCGATGCGACGCGGGCGGCTGCCCTGGCCGCGCGTTTCGACACGACGACCTTCGTCGGTTCCTATGCCGACATGGCCGGCCTCGGGCACTTCGCTGCGACCCTGCCCGCACCGGTGCGGGTGCTGTGCCTGCTGCCGCCCGCGGCCTGCGTGGATGCCGACGGCAGCCTCGCGCCGTTCGCGCGGTTCTGCGCGCTGCTCGATACCTGGCGTCCGTTCCGTGCGCTGTTGACGTCCAGTACCGGCGTTTACGGCGACGGCCATGCCGCACCGGTCACGGCGGAAACGCCGTGCCATCCGGCCAGCGCGCGCGAACACCGTCTCCATGACATTGAAGCCCGCTGGCTCGCGCACGGCGGGCGCCATGTCCTGCGCTGCGCAGGACTCTACGGACCGGGGCGCGTGATCGGGCTCGTTGGCCTCGTCGCCGGCACGCCCGTGCCCGGCGATCCGGACGGCTGGCTGAACCTGCTGCACGTCGAGGACGCCGCGTCGCTGCTGCTGCGGATGGCGCTCGGCGCGCCCGCTGCCGTCGAACTCGGCGCCGATGGTCGTCCCGTCACGCGCCGCGTCTACTACGGCACGCTCGCGGCGTGGGCGGGCACGCCACCACCTTACTTCGACGGCACCGCTGCCCGGCGTGGCGGCGGCGCGCGGCGTTGTGATCCCGCAACCTCATGCGCGCGTCTCGACTGGCGGCCGATGTACGCGGACTTCCGCGCCGGACTCGCGGCCGGCGCACTCGCGTGAATTCGAGTCGCCGGCGCCGCTACTCGCGGATGAAATCGCCGAACGCGCGGCTGCCGTCCCCGCACGGGATCCGTGCTTCGACTTCCAGGCGCTCGGGATCGATCACGTACAACGCATTGTCGAACCAGCTCGCGACGTAGACGCGATCGAGTGTCACTGAATAATCGATGCCTTCGGGATAGTCGCCGACGGTGATGCGCTTCACTTCGCGCGCCGTGCCGACGTCGACGACAGAGACCTCACCGGCTTGCTGGTTGGTGACGAAGAGCAGATTGCGGCGGGCGTCGTGGATGCTCGCATACGGCGCATCCCCGACCTTCACGCGGGCGACCTCGCGCGCCGTATGCAGGTCGACGAGCGAGACGTCGTCGCTCCTGACGTTGGCCGTGAACAGCCAGCGGCCGTCGTCGCTGAGTGTCACGCCGAACGGGCGCCGCCCGACGGGGATGTGGCGCGACTCGTTGCCGTCCGGCAGCGCCAGCAGTTGCACCGCGTCGTCGTCGCGATTCGCGACCGCGAGCCAGGCACCGTCGCGCGTGACGGCGAGTCCGGCGGGAATGCGCCCGACGTCGAAGTGGCCGATGACACGGCGCGCGTCGCGATCGACGATCTCGACTCGTCGGTCGTACCAGTTCGCGACATACAGGCGGGGACGCACGGGATCGGCGGCAAGGCCGAGCGGGCTCGCGCCGGTCGGGATTGCGGCGAGCGTCCGTGCCGTGTGCAGATCGACGATGCTGAGCGAGTTGTCGTCGGGGTTGCTGACATACGCCAGCGCGCCGGCATTCGTGCCGGCCGCGACGCCGGCCGGATGCCGGCCGACCGCGATGGTCGCGACGACGCGGCGCGCCGCTAGATCGATCACCGTGACACTGTCGTCACCTTGATTGGTGACGACTGCCTGCGGTCCGGGGGACGCGGCTGCGGCTGCCACTGTCCAGATCAGGACGCACGACGCGGCGAGCCCTGCGCGTGCGCCGCCGCCGCGGTTCACTGCTCGGCGAGCTTCTTCAGGTTCGCGAGCCCGGCTTCGTACGTGCCGGTGACGGCCTGCTTCGCGGCCTCGTCGTTCTGTTCAGGGGGCGGATTGTTCTTGCCCCATGAGCGGTAGAAGCCGCCTTTCCACGTCGCGGTCGACGTGCCGTCGCCATTGTCGACAACGCTCAGGAACGCGGCATAAGTCGTGACCGGGAGGACTGTCACATCGGTCTTCGTAATGCGGTACTTGTAGGTCATCTTGTCCGCATCGTACATCTGCAGTTCTTCTGCGATCCGCGGACCGTCCGCCTTGCCGATCGTCAGCACGCGCGTGGCGCCGGGCGCGTTGCCGCCCGTGCCTTCGCACTTCACGACGCCAGGATGCCAGTTGCTGATCGAACAGAAGTCGGCGATGAGTCCCCATACTTTCGCCGCCGGTGCGTCGATCCTGATCTCCTTCTCCACCTTCTGGCGCGACGGACCATGCGCCGCGGCGACGAGCGGCAGCGCGCACAGCAGGACGAGGACGAGACGACGATGCATGTTCGAGTTCCCCCGGGAAAGTCGCAGCCGTTCGACGGCCGCTGGTTGCGGTTCGAAGTCGCGGCATGGTAATCCGCGTGCCGGACGTCGACCAGTCCGCTGCGCGCCGCCGACGCGGCAGGCGGGAAGCGCGCTTTGCACGGGGAGATTCATGACGACGATAGTGTGGTTCCGTCGCGATCTGCGACTCGGCGATCATCGGCCGCTCGCGAATGCCGTCGCCCGCGGCGGCGCGATCGTGCCGGTCTACGTGCACGACGATGCAGGCGATCCATGGGCGCCGGGTGCCGCGAGCCGGGTCTGGCTGCATCATTCCCTTGCCGTGCTGGCGCGCGACCTCGCCGCGCGCGGCAGTCCGCTCGTGATCCGCCAGGGTCCGACGGCCAGCGTGCTCGCTGCGCTCGTCGCTGCAACCGGCGCCGACGCACTGGCGTTCAACCGGCGTCACGAACCGCATGAACGCGCCCGCGAAGCCGCCGTCGCTGCGGCGCTCGCCGCCCGCGTCGCATTGGAGATCAGTGACGATGGACTGCTCGTAGCGCCCGCACGGCTGCACACACGCGACGGCGAACCGTATCGCGTGTTCACCCCATTCTGGCAGCGTCTGCGCGAGGTGTTCGTCGCCGCGATCCCGCATGCGCCGCCACGGAGGCTGACACCGCCACCACGCACGGTCGCCGGCGTGCCGCTCGACACTCTCGCGTTGCTGCCGTCCACGGGCTGGGACGCAGACGTCGTTGCCCACTGGTCTATCGGTGAAGCCGGTGCGCGACGCAGGCTCGACGCGTTCGTCGCCGACGGCATCGAGGATTACGCCGCGCAGCGCGATCTGCCCGCCGCCGACGGCGTGTCGCGACTGTCGCCACATCTGCATTTCGGCGAAATCTCGCCGCGTCAGGCCTGGCACGCGGTGGCCGCGCAGGCGGCGGCGAGCGGCCGCCTCGGCGTTTCCGACAGGGCGATCGGCTGGTTGCGTCAGCTTGCGTGGCGCGAGTTCGCCCAGCACGTGCTGCATCACTACCCGGCAACGAGCGACGCGCCGCTGCGTGAAGACTTCGGGCGTTTTCCGTGGGTCGAGGACGCGGCCGGGCTCGCGCACTGGCAGCGCGGCACGACGGGTTACCCGATCGTCGATGCCGGCATGCGGGAGTTGTGGCAGACGGGCTGGATGCACAATCGCGTGCGCATGATCGTCGCCTCCTTTCTGACCAAGGATCTCGGTGTGCACTGGCGGGCAGGCGCTGCGTGGTTCTGGGACACGCTCGTCGACGCCGATCTCGGCAACAACAGTTTCGGCTGGCAATGGACGGCCGGTTGCGGCGCCGACGCGGCACCTTATTTCCGGATTTTCAACCCGATCCTGCAGAGCAGGAAGTTCGATCCTGACGGTCATTACCTGCGGCGCTGGCTGCCCGAACTCGCGTCGCTGCCGACGACGGCGCTGCACGCCCCGTGGCAGGCACCGCCGACGGTGCTGACCGCCGCGAAGGTACGGCCCGGCATCGACTATCCCGTGCCGCTGGTCGATCACGGCACGGCGCGCACCGCGGCGCTCGCGCGCCTGCGCCAGATGCAGGCGTGACGCGTCCGCTGCTCGCGCTGTTCGCCGCGCTGTGCGTCGGCCTCGCACCGTTCGCCGTGCGCGCGCAGACGGCACCCGGCGATCACGCTGTGCCCGGTGCGTGGCGTCTCGCGACCGTCGTCGTCGAGACTTCCGCCGGCGCGCGTGTCGGCTACACGGTCGAACTCGCCGTCAGCGCGGCCGAGCGACGCACGGGGCTGATGGGACGGCGCACGCTCGCGCCCGACGCCGGCATGCTGTTCGACTTCGGCTATACGCAGCCGCTCGCGATGTGGATGCGTAATACGTACATCCCGCTCGACATGCTGTTTGCGAATGCGGCCGGCGTGATCGTCGATGTCATCACCGCGACGACACCGTTGAGCGAGGCGCTGCTGATCCCGCGCGCACCGGCGCGCTACGTGCTTGAACTGTGCGCCGGGCAGGCCACCGCGCAAGGCATCGCGCGAGGCGATCGCCTGCGTCTGCCCGCGGCGCTCAGGACTTCGCCTTGAGTGCGTCGAGGCCGGCCTCGAAGCCGTCCAGCGACAGCGGCACTTCGATCGGGCGACGTTCGGCGTCGTGGAAAGTGACGGTCAACTGGGTGCCGTGCCGCAGTTGCGTGAGCAGCGCATCATCGAGTTTCAGGCCCGCGCGGCAGCCGTTCGGCTCGCAGCGCTCGACGATGACCCGCGTCGGTTGCGCGTCGCCGATGCGGATGCTGACGCCCGGCGGCAGCGAGATCCCGAGCGGCAGGCTCAGCAGCGCGATCGGCGCATCGGTGGCCGCGACGTAGCCGACGGCAAACTGCAGCACGCGCTGACCGCCTTCGCGCAGGACGAGGTTCTGGAAGATGAAGCAGCCGCCCTGGACCTTGCCGCGCGATTCCTCGCACTTCGCGGTCCAATTGCCGTATTTCTCGGTTTCCTGGGCGGTCACGCACGACGGGCCACACGCCAGGCCGACGACGACGGCGAGCAGCGCCCAGCACGCGCGCGGCGCGGGTGAGATCGATGGGGCAGGGGCGAAGCGCATGGTGATCCGAGGTCTCGTGCGCCGTCAATTTACCGCACTCGCCGCACGCTGACCACGCGCGCTCAGCGCTCGACCCGCGCGCGCAACCAGGCCGGCACGCGCGGATCGGGATGCACGTCGTAATGATCGTAAGGCTTGAGATCGATCACGGGCGTGCCGTTCCAGGCATCGAGACGACGTACCGTCAGCGCGTTGCCATCACGGGCGAGCAGGTCGACGACGGCGAGACCGATCGGATTCGGGCGCGCACGGCCGCGCGCGGCGAAGGCGCCGGTCAGCGGCAAGGTGTCGTCGCCACGCGGATGGATCAGCAGCGCCGGATCACGCGGTGCGCGATCCATCCAGAACAGGACGATGATCTGCGAATAGGCTTCGATGCCGACGAGCCCCTCGGCACAGGCCGGCAGCACATCGATCGTCGAGACGAGATGCCGGCGCGCGCGGCCGACCTCGTCGTCCGGCAGCGCACAGCGGACATGGCCGACGACGCGCAACGGCATGGGGATCAAAGGCAGTTCATCGCACGACATGATCTGACTCCGCGGCACAGGGGGGCGATCGTAGCGCGTCGTCGCGCGCGTGGTGGCATGGGAGTTCTCGCCTCCCAGCGCGGGCCGACGTGACCTCGCCCGGCTGGTGCCGGCCTGTTAGGCTCGGCGCCATGCGGGATTCGACCCAGGCAGATTTTTTCAGTCCGTTGTTCCACCCCGCCGTCGCGGCGTGGTTCGACGCGAGTTTCGCCGGCCCGACTCCGTGCCAGTCGCGCGCGTGGGCCTCCATCGCGGCCGGCCGGCACACCCTGATCGCGGCCCCCACCGGCTCGGGCAAGACGCTCGCCGGCTTCCTGACGGCGATCGACGGCCTCGTGCGCCAGGCCGCCGCCGGGCCGCTGCCGAGCGGCGTGCAGGTCGTCTACGTGTCACCGCTGAAAGCCCTCGGCAACGACATCCAGCGCAATCTCGAAGGACCGCTGGCCGCGATCGGCGCCCGCATCGCCGCCGCTGGCGGCACAGATCCGGGCATCCGCGCGGCCGTGCGAACAGGGGACACCCCCACTGCGGCGCGCGCACTGATGCGGCGACGGCCACCGCACCTGCTCGTCACGACGCCGGAATCGCTGTACATCCTGCTGACCAGCGCCAGCGGTCGCGACATGCTCGCGACGACGAAGATGGTGATCGTCGACGAAATTCATGCCGTTGCCGGTACCAAGCGCGGCGCGCATCTCGCGTTGTCGCTCGCGCGCCTCGCGGCCCTGTGCGCGGCGCCGCCGTTGCGGGTGGGGCTGTCGGCGACGCAGAAGCCGGTCGAGGACATCGCGCAGTTCCTGGTCGGGCCGGAACAGGCCTGCGAAATCATCGACGAAGGGCACGTGCGCGAGCGCGTGCTGACGATCGAGATGCCGCCGTCTCCGCTCGAGACCGTGCTGTCGGGCGACACGGCGCGCGAGATCTACGATCGGATCGCCGCGCTCATCGTCGACCATCGCACGACGCTCGTCTTCGTCAACACGCGACGG
>JADZCB010000214.1 GCA_020851775.1 Gammaproteobacteria bacterium | reverse complement strand
GGCCACTGAGCAACGCGCGAGTCCAGCCGCGATGATCATCACACTGCTGATCGTGCACGGTCTGCTGGCCGTCGCGCTGCTCGGCGCCGTCACGCACCAGACGGCGGCGCTGTGGTGGCCGCCGCGACGCGGCGCGCACGGCTTCGTCGATCGCTTCCGGGGCCGGCAGGCGGTGGTCTTCACGAATGCGATCGTCGTGCTGTATGTGCTCACCTTCGTGCTCGGCGCCGTGATCTATCCGGCCTATCGAGTCGATGTACGACTCGTGCTCGAAGACATGCTGATGTACGCGCCGACCGGCGCGTTCGAAATCAAGGAACACATCGCGGCGCTGGGTCTGGGACTCCTGCCGGCCTATTGGCATTACGCGCGAAAGCCCGCCGGCGAATTCCTCTGGACTCGCCGCCTGCATGCGGCATTTCTCGCGCTCGGAGTCTGGTTCGGCTTCATCACGGGCCACGTGTTGAACAATCTGAGGGGCATGGGCGCATGAGACCGGGTGCCATTGCACCGCTGTTCAGCAGCGCGTTCGCGCTCGGTTACGGCTGGGCGGCGGCCGCCCATCTGCAATGGTTCATCTACTATCCGGCTGTGGGGGAATGGACGATGACGACGCAGCCGGCCGCCGACGCCGGGCCACCGATGCTGTGGTACGGCTGGCTCGCATGCGGCGCCATCGGCGGCGTGTTGGCAGCGCTCGTCGGTCTGGTCCTGCCCCGTGCTTTCGAGGCACGCGTGTGGCCGCTGCTGAGCTGGTCGGTGCCGATCGGCGCGACGTTGTGGCTCGCCTGGCAGGCACGGGTCTGGTTTCAGCAATGACGCGAGGAACGACATGAAGCGGCTGTGGCAAAGCATCGTCCTGGCTGTCGCCTTCCACGGCCCGCTCGCCCTCGCCAGCGGCCAGGTGATATTCAGCGGCGAGAAGCCGCTCGCAGCGGCGAACGGTGCGCCTTTCTTCGGCTTCGTGCGCGATCCCGCGGGCCGGGCGATACCGAAGGCGATGGTGACGCTCGAGAGTGCCCAGGCGAAAACACGCGTCGTGTTGCAATCCGACCGGCTCGGCCATTTCTACTTTGCCGGATTCCGCCCCGACATCGATCCGAAACAGGTCGAAGTCACCTGCGCCAAGCCCGGCTACCGGCCGTTGAAGAAGACCTTCCGCCCGCCCCGGGGCAAGCCGACGGCCGAAGCACCGGTAGAAGTGCTGTGCGTACTCGAAGACGCTGCCGGCGAATGAGGCGTCCGGGTCGCCGACGCACCGTTCCAGACGTCCAGGAGATCCTATGACACACTCGCTGACCAAGGCCGATGTCGACGAGCGCGTCGCCCTGCTGAGGACGATGCTGCTGATCCGCGCGGTCGAGAATGCCTGGGCCGACGCCTATTTCGCCGAAGAGATCACCGGGATTCCACCGTCGCTGTCGACGGGACAGGAAGCGATTGCGACGGGTGCCTGCGCCGCGCTGGCGGACGGAGACTTCGTCTTCACGACGCATCGGGGACAGGCGCCGCAGATCGCACGCGGACTCGAGCCCCGTCGCGTCCTCGCCGAGCTCTACTGTCGCCGCGACGGCTACAACAAGGGCAAGTCCTACCATGTTACCGATGTGTCGCGTGGCGTCATCGGCATGGGCGGCGTCGTACCCGCGCAGATCCCGGTCGCCGGCGGGATGGCAGTCGCGCAGAAGATGCGCGGCACCGATCGTGTCAGCGTCGCCTTCTTCGGCGACGGCGCGAGCAACGAAGGCGCATTTCACGAGACGGCGAACCTCGCTGCGATGTGGACCCTGCCCCTGATCCTGCTGTGCGAGAACAACGGTTATTGCATCACGCAGCCCGTCGCGGATGCGGTGAAAGCACCGTCGATAGCGAGCCGGGCCGCCGCCTACGGGCTGCCGGGCGTCTGCGTCGACGGCAACGACGTGCTCGCGGTGCGCGAGGCAATCACGGCCGCCGTCGCGCGTGCGCGGACCGGCGGCGGGGCCACGCTCGTCGAGGCGCGCTCGGAACGGGTCGCCGGTCATCTTTGTCACGATCGACAGGGCTATCGCCCGGCCGGCGAAATCGACGCCGCGCGAGGACGCTGTCCCATCGAACGTCTGCGCGGTGCGCTCGCGGCAGCACAGATTCTGGAAGCGGACGCTTACGCCCGTCTCGAGGCCGAGGTCGCGGCGGAAGTGGCCGACGCGGTGGCGTTTGCCCGCGCGAGCCCGTTTCCGGCAACACACGAGGCCTGCGAGGACCTGTGGGCATGAAGGAGCGCACGATGTTTGACGACCGCCTGTTTCGACCGGGTGCGGCGCCGTCGCCCGAAGATCGTGATCGACCGAGCGTACGCGCGGCCCTGAACGCGGCGATGCGGGAGGAAATGCGACGTGACCCGCTGGTATTCCAGATGGGCGAGGACATCGCGCTGGCGTCGCCGTTCGGCGTAACCAGCGGTCTCGCCGCCGAATTCGGGCGCGAGCGTATCCGCGATGCACCGTGTTCGGAAGTCGCGGTACTCGGGGCGGCGGTCGGCGCCGCGATCGGTGGCATGCGCCCGATCGTCGAATTCCAGTTCGGCGACTTTCTCTCCGTCGCCATCGACCAACTCACCCATCAGGCGGCGATGCTGCGTTACCTGACCGGCGGGCAGGTCAAGGTGCCGCTCGTGGTGCGGCTGCCGTGCGGCGCAGGCCAGGGTGCCGGCTCGCAGCATTCACAGTCGCTGTACTCCTGGTTCGTCCACGCGCCCGGAATCAAGGTCGTGCTGCCGGCCACGGCAATGGATGCGAAAGGGTTGATGAAAACCGCGATCCGGGACGACAACCCGGTACTCGTGTTCGAGCACAAGCAGCTCTATCGCAGTCGCTGGCCGGTGACCGCCGAATACGCCGATCCGGAGTTCGTGATCCCGTTCGGCCGGGCCGCGATACGGCGCACCGGACACGACGTTACGGTCGTCGCGACGCTGACCCTGCTGCATCACACGCTCGCAGTCGCCGATGCGCTGGCCGACGAAGGGATCTCGGTCGAGGTGATCGACCCGCGTACGCTGGTCCCGCTCGATACCGCAACCATCGTCGACTCCGTGCGCCGCACGGGACGCTTGCTGGTCGTCGACGAAGCCTATCTGCCGTGCGGAATCCAGGGCGAAGTGATGGCGCTGGTCGTCGAACGCGCTTTCGATGCGCTGAAGGCGGCACCGCGGCGGCTCGGCAATCCCGGCGTGCCGGTACCATTCGCACCGCCGCTCGAAGCCGCCGTCATCCCCGACGCGCGCCGTATCGCGGAAGCGATCCGCGCACTCGTCGGCCGGGCCTAGCGCTGAAAAAGCAGAGTTTCTGCGGGCCATGGCCGGCCCGCGAAAGCCGTGCCATCGGCGGACCTGGTCCGCCACTCGCGCCGGCGGGGGAGGACTGCCGGCCCCCTCCTCCACACGATCCGGACGCCGGCAGCCAGCCCCTTGCCGATCAGCTCACGCGTTGGAGCACGACCACCGGAATCTCACGCGACGTCTTCGCCTGGTAGCCGGTGAACGGCGGATACATCTCCTCCATCTGGCGCCAGACGCGCCCGCGCTCGTCTCCCGCGAGCTGACGCCAGCGCGCCTGGAAGGCGTCGTTGGCGATTTGCACACCGACCGTCGCCTGCGCACGCAGGTTGTGGTACCAGCCTGGATGTTTCGGCGCACCGCCCTTCGAGGCGATGATCGCGTAGCCACCGGGCACTTCGCCGTAGAGCAGCGGCATCAACGAGTCCTGGCCCGACTTGCGGCCGCGCGTCGTCAACAGCAACGTCGGCAGCGGCCCCGGTCCGCCGACGATCGTCGAATCCCACAAATGCGCGCTCGCGCCGTCAGCGAGATATTTTGCGCGGTGCTCGGCAATCCATCCGCGTTCGCTGGCTTCTTTGGCCGGATCACTCATCGATGCTCCTCTTTTCGTCAGGGTTGTGCAGGGAATCGCATGCTAAAGGAAACCGGAGGCGGAACGGAACCGCAGCCTCGGACGTGCAGGTGGGCGGGAAGCGGGCCTTCCGCACTGCGCGATGGAGGCCCAGGGGCACAGCGCGCCGGGCCGCCCTAGGCACGGGCCGTGGCGCCGACCCATTCGTAATACCGACACGCACGGATCCCCCGCGCTTCCGTGGGTGCTCGTCGAACATCGACATTGCCTGACACGCAACAGGCACGGCGGATGCTAGTTCGAAGTAGTGAATCGTCGGCAGCATGGGAGCGTCCATTCAGGAGTACACGACATGGAGCGCTTCAAGGTGCTGGCGAAAACGGGTCACATCGCATTGCTGCAAGTACGGTTCGACAGCGAATTCGAGCTCAAACGGTTTTGCGATCGCTTGCCGTGCGTCACGCACGTCGATCAGCACGACGGTGTGACCGTCTTGAGCAGCGACGGGGACGGCACCGATGTCATGGGACCTCCGTCGCACGGTGCTGCGCTCGCCGCCTGCCTCATCGCACCAGAATTCCAGGATTCACCCTGAAGACGAGGCGCACGCCGCCGCTGCGGCGGTTCGCTGTCAGACAGGCGTCACGGTCTGCCGACATCGGGTGGATTTGGTTTCGTCGCCCGACGACGCCCTGCCGTAAGCCTCGCGGAAGACACTCATCACGACGCCCCGATCGCCTGCCGCTGCGCTTAGGCGCCTGCGCCATCTGCTCACACGCACGCTGACCATGTCCGACTGCGTCTTCCGGACGGAGCGTTTATATCTTCGTCCGCCCCTCGTGCGGAATGTTTCCGCCTCCTTGCCTGCGACGATGCCCTTCTCGTCATCGTGCAGGGTTCGGT
>JADZCB010000213.1 GCA_020851775.1 Gammaproteobacteria bacterium | reverse complement strand
TTCTGCGCGATGTAATCGGGCGATGCCATATTCTGGAGACCTTTGATCGTCGCCCGCACGACGTTGATCGGATTCGAAGACCCAATGCATTTCGCGAGGACATTGTGCACACCGAGCACCTCGAAAACCGCCCGCATGGGGCCACCGGCGATGATCCCGGTACCCTGCGAGGCCGGCTGCATGTACACCTTGGCGGCGCCATGTTCACCAATGACGGGGTACTGCAGCGTGTCGCCGCGCAGCGCAATCGCTTGCATGTTGCGGCGGGCATTCTCGAGCGATTTCTGAATAGCCGCCGGGACTTCGCGCGCCTTGCCACGGCCCATGCCGACGCGCCCGGCGCCGTCGCCGACGACCGTAAGCGCAGCGAACCCGAAGATACGGCCACCTTTCACGACTTTGGCAACCCGATTCACTGCGACCAGCTTTTCCTGGAAGCCTTCCGGGCTGTCACCGATATGTTCGTTCATGCTCATAGAGGCACCGTCGCGCTGAAATCAGAACTTGAGCCCGTGTTCACGGGCCGCGTCGGCCAGCGCTTTCACGCGGCCATGGAATTTGAATCCGGAGCGGTCGAACGCGACTTCCTCCACGCCCGCAGCGATCGCCCGTTCGGCGACCAGCTTGCCGACCGCAGAAGCTGCTTCGACATTGCCACCGGTCGGCAACGCGTCGCGCACGGCCTTCTCGACGGTCGATGCCGCCGCCACGACTTTGGAGCCGTCCGCAGTCAGCACCTGTGCGTAAATGTGGCGCGGTGTCCGATGCACACACAGTCGCGTGGCACCGAGCTCCGATATGTGGCGGCGGGTCTTCAGGGCCCGCCGCTGGCGCGCTTCTTTCTTGTTCATGGCTTTCCGCTCAGGTCTTCTTCGCTTCTTTACGCAGAATCTGCTCACCTGCGTACTTCACGCCCTTACCCTTGTAAGGTTCTGGACGGCGGTAGGCGCGGATGTTGGCCGCGACCTGACCGACTTGCTGCTTGTCGATGCCCTTGACCAGAATTTCGGTCTGGGTCGGCGTCTCGACCGTAATGCCCTGCGGCACTTCGACTTCGACGGGGTGCGAAAAGCCGAGCGTCAGACTCAGCGTGCCACCCTTCGCCGCGGCACGGTAACCGACGCCGACGATTTCAAGCTTGCGCTCATAGCCCTGCGACACACCGACGACCATGTTCGACAGCAGTGCGCGGGCAGTCCCTGCCTGCGCCCACGCACGCGGCGCAGTGCTGCCGGCGGTGACGTTGAGCGTACCGTCGGCGACATCGAGCGCGACATCTTCGTGCAACTGCATCGCCAGCGCGCCCTTCGGACCCTTGACCTCGACGGCACGGCCCTGGACGTTGATCTGCACGCCATTCGGCAGCGGGATCGGTTTCTTTGCTACGCGGGACATGTGTGCTTCTCTAGTACACCGAACAAATGACTTCGCCGCCGATACCCAGTGATCGGGCCTGCCGATCGGTCATCAGACCGCGCGACGTCGATACAATCGCGACACCGAGACCACCAACGATACGCGGCAGTTCGTCCATCGCCTTGTACACGCGCAGCCCGGGTCGGCTGACGCGCTCGATACGTTCGATCACCGGGCGGCCGCCGTAATATTTGAGCTCTACCACGATCTGCGAGTGGATACCGTCCCGCTCGACGTGGAAGTCCGAGATGTAGCCCTCGTTCTTCAGCACTTCCGCGATGGCCACTTTCTGCTTGGATGCCGGAATGCGCGTTTCGCGTTTCGCACGCGCCTGGGCGTTGCGGATACGCACGAACATGTCGGCGATGGGGTCTTGCATGCTCATCGATGACGCCTTTCGTTCTTACCAGCTAGCCTTCACGAGGCCGGGCACATGGCCCTCCATCGCGAGCCGGCGTAGCTCGTTGCGGCCAAGGCCGAATTTCCGGTAGTAGCCGTGGGCGCGGCCGGTCAAACGGCAGCGGTTACGGATCCGGGAGGGGCTGGAGTCGCGCGGCAGCTTCTGCAGTTTCACGCGCGCCGCGTCGCGCTCTTCCATCGAGAGCGATTCGTCGGTAATCGCCGTCTTCAGCGCTTCGCGCTTCGCCGCAAATTTCTTCGTGAGCTTGATGCGCTTCAGTTCGCGATTGACCATCGAAGTCTTCGCCATGTGCTTACCCTCTCAGCGGGAAACGGAATGCCTGCAGCAGCGCGCGGCCTTCCTCGTCGGTCCTGGCAGTCGTCGAAATGCAGATATCCATGCCGCGGATCGCATCGACCTTGTCGTATTCGATCTCCGGGAAAATGATCTGTTCCTTGATGCCGAGCGTGTAATTGCCCTGTCCGTCGAATGCGCGTCCATTGACGCCGCGGAAGTCACGCACGCGCGGCAGTGCGATGTTGATCAGACGATCGAGAAACTCGTACATGCGGCCACGACGCAGCGTCACTTTGGCGCCGACCGGCCAACCCTCGCGCACCTTGAACGCAGCGATCGACTTGCGGGCTTTCGTGACGACCGGCTTCTGGCCCGTGATCTCGGACAGCTCGTTGACGGCGTTCTCGAGAATCTTCTTGTCACCGAGCGCCTTGCCGAGTCCCATGTTCACGGTGACTTTCGTGATGCGCGGAACCTCCATCACGGAGCCGTACTCGAACTTCGCCATCAACTCGTTGACGACGGTTTCGCGATAGAAATCCTGTAGTCTCGCCATGTCTATTCCCGATCTCAGACGTCCACGACTTCGTTGTTCGACTTGAAGAACCGCACCTTGCGGCCGTCCTCCAGCGTTTTGATGCCGACGCGGTCCGGCTTCGAAGTGATGGGATTGAAAATGGCCACGTTCGAACGATGCAGCGGCGCCTCGCGTTGGACGATGCCACCCGGCGTCCCCTGCTGCGGATTACCGCGCGTGTGACGCTTCACGACATTGACGCCCTCGACGATGACCTGGTCCGTCGCGAGCACTTTCAACACCGTGCCGCGCTTGCCTTTGTCCTTGCCGGTCGTGACGACCACCTGGTCGCCCTTGCGGATCTTCTTCATGCCGTCCTGCTCCTTCCGCTCACAGCACTTCGGGCGCCAGCGATACGATGCGCATGAAGCGCTCGCCGCGGAGCTCGCGGGTCACTGGCCCGAAGATGCGCGTACCGATCGGCTGAAGTTGCTTGTCGAGCAGCACCGCAGCGTTCCCGTCGAAGCGGATGACCGAGCCGTCTGCGCGGCGTACGCCCTTGCGAGTCCGCACCACAACCGCATTGAAAACTTCGCCCTTCTTGACCTTGCCGCGCGGAATCGCGTCCTTGACGCTGACCTTGATCACGTCGCCGATACCGGCGTATCGACGGTGCGAGCCGCCGATCACCTTGATGCACATCAGCCGGCGCGCGCCGCTGTTGTCGGCCGCATCGAGCATGGACTGCATTTGAATCATGACTGTTGCTCCGGTTCTCTTCCGCGCTCAGAATTCAGCCGCGCGCGTGATCACACGCTGCAGGCGCCACGCCTTGCGCTTTGAAAGCGGGCGGCACTCTTCGATTGCCACCGTATCGCCTTCCTTGCAATCACCGTTTTCATCGTGCGCCAGCAGCTTGGTCGACTTGCGCATGTATTTCTTGTAGATCGGGTGCTCGACGCGGCGCTCGATCAGAACGGCGATGGTCTTGTCCATCTTGGTGCTGACCACCTGGCCGGTCAGCGTCCGCTTGGTCTTCTGCTGCTCCATCACGCGCTCCGCTTCTTCTCGCTCAGAATAGTCTTCAGGCGCGCGATATCGCGCCGCATCTCGCGTACCGCGTGCGGCTTCGGGCCCTGGCCCGAGCCGTGCTGCATGCGTGCATTGAACTGTTCACGGCGCTTCTCGAGCACCAGTGCCTTGAGTTCCGCGGCAGACTTGCCGCGCAGGTCCTTCACTTCTTGCGCCTTCATCACATCACCTTTCGAGCACTGAAGGTCGTACGGATGGGAAGCTTGGCGCCCGCCAGCCGGAACGCCTCGCGCGCTACGCTTTCCTCGACGCCTTCCATTTCGTACAGCACCATGCCGGGTTTGATCTGGGCGACCCAGTATTCGACGTTACCCTTGCCGGAGCCCATACGGACTTCGAGTGGCTTCCTAGTGATCGGCTTGTCCGGAAAGACGCGGATCCACACGCGCGCACCGCGCTTCACGGCGCGCGTGATGCAGCGCCGCGCTGCTTCGATCTGACGCGCGGTAAGCTGACCGCGCGTGGTGGCCTTGAGGCCGAACTCGCCGAACGACACCGCACTGCCGCGCAGCGCGAGGCCGGTGTTGCGGCCCTTGTGTTGTTTGCGAAACTTCGTGTTCTTCGGTTGCAGCACGACGGGACTCCTTACGCGGCGGGCTCAGCGGCCTGATCGCCCGTCGCCTCTTCGGCGCGGTTCATGACTTCGCCTTTGAAGATCCAGACCTTGACGCCGATGACGCCATAGGTCGTATTCGCTTCGGCAAAGCCGTAATCGATGTCTGCCCGCAGCGTGTGCAGCGGCACCCGGCCCTCGCGATACCACTCCGAGCGCGCGATTTCTGCGCCATTGAGCCGGCCCGCAACGTTGATCTTGATGCCCTGAGCGCCGAGGCGCGTCGCATTCGACACCGCACGACGCATCGCGCGACGGAACATGATCCGGCGCTCGAGCTGCTGTGCTACCGATTCCGCGACGAGATAGGCGTCGAGTTCCGGCTTACGGATCTCCTCGACACTGATATGCGCCGGGATTTTCATCAGCGATGCGACCTGCTTGCGCAGCGCCTCGATGTCCTCACCTTTCTTGCCGATGACGATGCCAGGCCGGGCGGTGTGAATCACGATGCGCGCATTGTTCGCCGGACGCTCAATCTGGATGCGGCTCACCGACGCGTGGGCGAGTTTCTTGCGCAGGAACTTGCGCACCGCCAGATCGGTGTTCAGATAATCCGCGTAATTGCGAGTATCGGCGTACCAGGTCGACGTCCAGTCCTTGATGATGCCGAGGCGGATGCCATACGGATGAACTTTCTGACCCATGATCAACGCCCCGCTTCTTCGACGATCACGGTGACGTGACTCGTCCGCTTGAAAATCTGGTTCGCGCGGCCGCGCGCACGCGGCATCCAGCGCTTCATGATCGGGCCTTCGTCCACCATGATGGTCTTGACCTTCAACTCGTCGACATCGGCACCTTGGTTGTGCTCGGCGTTGGCGATCGCGGACATCAAGACTTTCTTGATCAGGGCCGCCGCCTTTTTGTTGCTGAAGGTGAGGATGTTGATCGCTCGCTCTACGGGCAGGCCCCGGATCTGATCCGCGACGAGTCGCGCCTTTTGCGGCGTGATGTGGGCGGAGCGCAAAATGGCTGAAGTGGCCATGGGCTACGGTCCTTTGCTTATTTCGTCTTCTTGTCCGCAGTGTGACCGCGGAAAGAACGCGTCGGCGCGAATTCGCCGAGCTTGTGGCCAATCATGTTCTCGGTGACGAACACCGGCATGTGCTGACGACCGTTGTGCACGGCGATGGTCAGACCGATCATGTCCGGCACCACCATCGAACGACGCGACCAGGTTTTGATCGGACGTTTGTCATTGTTCTTGCGCGCCGTATCCACCTTGTTCTGCAGATGGTGGTCGACGAAAGGGCCCTTCTTGATCGAACGTGGCATGCCCGTGCTCCGGTGTTAACGCTTGTCGCGACGGCGAACGATCATGCCGTCGGTCCGCTTGTTGGTACGGGTCTTGTAACCCTTGGTCGGCTTGCCCCACGGGCTCACCGGATGACGGCCACCCGAAGTCCGGCCTTCACCGCCGCCGTGCGGGTGATCGACCGGGTTCATCGCAACGCCACGCACCGTCGGCCGAATGCCGCGCCAGCGCTTGGCGCCGGCCTTGCCTAGATCTCGCAGCGAGTGTTCATGATTGCCCACTTCACCGATCACCGCACGGCACTCGATGGCGACACGACGCATTTCGCCGGAGCGCAGACGCAAGGTCGCATAGGCGCCTTCACGTGCGACGTACTGGATCCCGGCACCAGCGCTGCGCGCGATCTGTGCGCCTTTGCCAGGCTTCATTTCGACACAGTGAACCGTTGCGCCGACCGGGATGTTGCGCAACGGCAGGCAGTTGCCGACCTGGATCGGGGCATCGGTACCGGAGCGCAGCAACTGCCCGACGGTGAGACCCTTTGGTGCAATGATGTAACGGCGCTCGCCGTCCGCGTACAGCAACAGCGCGATATTTGCCGAGCGGTTCGGGTCGTACTCGAGACGTTCCACCTTCGCGACGATGCCGTCTTTCCGGCGATCGAAGTCGATGACCCGATAGTGCTGCTTGTGCCCGCCACCGCGATGACGCACGGTGATACGGCCCATGTTGTTGCGACCGGAACTCTTCGTAAGACGCTCGACGAGCGCGTCGTGCGGCCGACCCTTGTACAAGTCGGGCGTACTGACCGTGACGACGCCGCGCCGACCCGGAGATGTAGGTTTTGCCTTGATGATCGCCATGGCTCTTTCCTCAGGCGCCGCCGAGTTCGATCGTGAAACCGGGCTTCAGCGTCACATACGCCTTCTTCCAGGCCGAGTGTGCGCCCACGCGACCGCGGAAGTGCGTACCATCGGCGCGCACGTTCAACACGCGAACATTCTTGACCTGCACGTTGAACAATTTCTCGACCGCTGTCTTGATTTCGGGCTTGGTCGCGTTCCGCAGTACGCGAAACACGTACTGGCTGTCGGCGGACAGGCGCATGGCCTTTTCCGACATTCGCGGCGCGACGAGTACCTGCAACAGACGCTCTTCGTTGATAGCCGGGGTCATGACAGACGCTCCTGCAGACGGTTGACCGAACCCTGCGTCATCACGACCTTGTCGAAGGCGATCAACAGAGCGGGGTCGATGGACTCGACATCGGCGAGCCCGACCCAGTGCAGATTGCGCGCAGACAGATACAACGCATCGGACACTTCCTCGGCGACGAGCAGCACACTGTCGACCTTGAACTGTGCGAGACGGGCAACGAGCGCCCTGGTCTTCGCCTCGGCAACGTCGAGGCTGTCGACGACCACCAGGCGGTCCTGACGCACCAGTTCCGACAGGATCGAACGCAGCGCGCCCTGATACATCTTGCGGTTGACCTTCTGCTCGTAGTTGCGTGGGCGCGCGGCAAACGCGCGTCCACCGGTACGCCACAGCGGACCACGCGTCGTACCGGCACGCGCCTGGCCCGAGCCCTTCTGCTTCCACGGCTTGCGCCCACCACCGCTGACTTCCGCGCGGGTCTTTTGCGCCTTGGTGCCGGCGCGCGCAGCGGCGAAATAGGCCGTCACGACCTGGTGCACGAGGCCTTCGCGGTATGGCTGCCCGAACACCGTCTCGGCGACGGCGAGCGCCCCCGACGGGCTGCCGCTCTGAAAGGAATGCAACTGAAGATCCATCGCCTGGGCCTCTATTTCTTCGCTTTGACGCTGGGCTTGATCATGAGATCACCACCGCGTGAACCCGGCACGGCGCCCTTGATCAAAAGCAGGTTGCGTTCGACGTCGACGCGGACCACTTGAAGCCGCTGCGTCGTGCGCTGCTTGTTGCCCATATGGCCGGACATCCGCTTGCCCTTGATCACGCGTCCGGGTGTCTGGCGCTGGCCAATCGAGCCCGGCGCGCGATGCGACAACGAGTTGCCGTGCGTCGCATCGCCCATCGAGAAGTTGTGGCGCTTGATCGTGCCGGCGAAACCCTTGCCTACCGTTACGCCGGTGACGTCCACGAGTGCGCCCGCTGCAAACAAGTCAGCCTTGAGTTCGCCGCCGGTCGCGAGTTCCCCGCCTTCGTCCTCACCCAGACGGAACTCCCACAGACCGCGGCCCACTTCAACCGACTGCTTGGTGAATTCGCCGCCTTCCGGTTTTGTAATCCGGTTGCGGTGCTTGGCGCCGGCCGTGACCTGCACGGCGCGATAGCCGTCGGTGTCGACCGTCTTCACACGCGTGATGCGGTTCGGCTCGATCTCGACGACAGTGACCGGTACGGCATCGCCGGTTTCGGTATAGACGCGCGTCATGCCGCGCTTGCGTCCTATGAGTCCCAGTGCCATGGCGTGGCTCTCAATTCAGCTTGATCTGGACGTCGACGCCCGCGGCAAGGTCGAGCTTCATCAAAGCATCGACGGTCTTGTCGGTCGGGTTGACGATGTCGAGCAGGCGCTTGTGGGTACGGATTTCGTACTGGTCCCGCGCGTTCTTGTTCGCATGCGGCGATGTCAGCACGGTCCAGCGCTCGGTCTTCGACGGCAGTGGGATCGGTCCCCGGATCTGCGCGCCGGTGCGCTTTGCGGTCTCCACGATCTCGCGCGTCGACTGGTCGATCAGACGGTGATCGAACGCTTTGAGACGTATCCTGATGACCTGCTGGTTCATATGCTCGTTCCTGCTTCTCGACGGTCGCCTTCCGCCAGGCGACCGCTGTTCGTTGTCTGGGCTGTAATGTTCAGGCTCAGGCGATGATCTTGGCGACGACACCGGCGCCGACGGTACGGCCGCCTTCGCGGATCGCGAAGCGCAGACCTTCTTCCATCGCGATCGGGTTGATCAGCTTCACCGTGATCTTCACGTTGTCCCC
>JADZCB010000212.1 GCA_020851775.1 Gammaproteobacteria bacterium | reverse complement strand
TGTTCGGCGTTGCTGCGGCGTGTTTGCTGACGCCCCGGCGCGCCAACGCGCCGCTCAAGCCTTGGCATGTAACGTGCGATAACCCTCGGAACGAACAGCGCCCGGCCGACACACCCACAGACTCGGGACACGAGCGGGCGTACGGCAGTGATGTCGGGCCGCTTCGGAAACGTTGCCCAGCGTTGACGAACGAGAGAATGAGCCCATGCAAGCGAGCGGCGCGGAGCTGACGCCCCCGGATTCCCTGCGACCGACCGCCGGCAATGCCGGTGACTGGAAACACGATCGGGGCCTGCAACTCACGGCGGCTGTCATCGTCTGGGCCGTCGCGTTCTGTTCCTGGCAGATCTTCGGCTGGGGCGGTGACGCCGTCGATACCCTGTTCAGCTACTGCTACGACACCCCGGTTCTGCCGCTGATCGCCTGGTTGTCGTGGCGCGCATCGCGTCTGCCGGTCCTGACCGAGCGCCAGCAGCGCGGCTGGCGGGCGCTGAGTCTCGCCTACATCCTGTACTGGGTCGGAAGCTGTATCTGGAACGTCTACGAAGGCGTACTCGAGATCTATCCGTTCCCCTCGATCGCCGACGCGTTCTTCCTGCCGTTCTATCCGCTCGCGATCTACGCGCTCGTGTGCTTCAGCGAGCGGCTGCCGACCACCCGGGACCGCACCAAGTTCGCCCTCGACTGCATCACCGCGACGGTCAGCCTGGCCGGCGCGCTGTGGTATTTCGCGCTGCGCAAGATCGAATTCGATGCCGAGCATGGCGTCCTCGGCTTCGTCGTCAGTGCCGCCTATCCGGTCGCCGACGTGATGCTGCTGCTCGCGGTGGTGTCGGTGATCCTGAAGCGTCGAAGCGTCGAGTTTCCGGTACCGATGATGCTGATCGCGGCGAGCGCCGTCGCGATGATGGCCGGCGACATTCTGTTTCTGGTGCCCGCCGTGGAGGGCAGTTACGCGAGCGGTGGGCTCGCCGATCTGTGCTTCCTGCTGAGCTTCGTGCTGATGACTGCCGCCGCGGCGCTACAGACGACGAACGCGAGCCGCGGCGCGACGCGGCGTGACGCACACACCGTCGCCCCCTATACCTTCCAGGCGATGCCCTATCTCGCCGTCGCCGGCATCTACGTGCTGCTGATGTGGGAAGTGCGCGGCTCGCTGGCCGCGCCGAGCGGCATGCTGTCGCTGATCGCGATGCTGGTGACGGGTCTCGTCGTCGCGCGCCAGATCTTCGCCAACCGCGAACACGCCGAACTCTCGGCCCTGCAGGCGATCAGCGAGAGCGAACAGCGTTTTTCGTCGCTGATCAAGAACTCTTCCGACCTCGTCATCGTCGTCAACGACGAATCACGGGTGACGTTCGTCACGCCGTCGATCGAGCACCTGCTCGGAATCCCGGTCGACGCGTTGCCGGGCAAGCTGCTGATCGAGATCGCACATCCCGCCGACGTCTACGACGTGCGGCACTTCTGTCGCGATCTGAGCGAGGATCCGACGCTCAACGGCCCCGTTGAATGGCGTCTGCGCTCGCATGACGGCGACTGGACCTATGTCGAGGTGATCGGCACCAACCTGCTGCACGAACCGACCGTGCGCGGACTCGTGCTGAACGCGCGCGACATCACCGAGCGCAAGCGTCTCGAAGATGAACTCAAGCATCTCGCGTTCACCGACACGCTCACCCTGCTCGCGAACCGCAATCTTTTCAACGAACAGCTCGGCATCGCGCTGGCCCGTGCCAACGGCCGCGAACCGTACCCGACGCTGCTCTTCGCGGATCTCGACAATTTCAAGAAGATCAACGATTCACTCGGCCACGAAGCCGGCGACAAACTGCTCGCGATCGCGGCCCGGCGGCTCATCCGCGCCACGCGCAGCGGTGACACCGTCGCGCGCCTCGGCGGCGACGAATTCGCGCTGCTGATCACCGGTGATACCAGCGAAGCCTACATCCAGGGTCTCGCCGCGCGCCTCGTCGAAGCGCTGTCGGCTCCTTATGACATCGACGGCCGCCAGCTCGTGCTGTCGGCGAGCCTCGGCGTCGCGCGTGCCGATCGCGGCATCACGCCGCAGGAACTGATGCGCAACGCCGATCTCGCGATGTATCGGGCGAAGGCCCGCGGCAAGCGCTGCTTCGAAATCTTCGAGCCCGGCATGTATGCCAGCGTGATGCAGAGCGTCGATCTCGAAATGGAAATGGCGAGCGCGCTGGATCGTCGGGAGTTCGTGCCGTTCTTCCAGCCGATCGTCGATCTGGCCACCTCCGAGATTGTCGGCTTCGAAGCGCTGGTGCGCTGGCAGCATCCGGTGCGCGGGCTGCTTGCGCCCGGCACCTTCATCCAGATCGCCGAGGACAGCGGACTCATTGAACGCGTCGGTCGCACGATGCTCGAGCAGGCGTGCCGGCACACCGTCGAATGGCTGCAGTCGGTGCGTCCGGAGCGCCTCCAGCACATCGCGATCAACATCTCCGGGCGCCAGATCGAGCACACCGATCTCGTCGGCGAAGTGCGCCAGGTGATCGAATTCCTGCGCATCCCGCCCCACGTGCTCGTGCTCGAGATCACCGAGAGTGTGCTGATGCAGAACGTCACGGCGGCGATCGATCAGTTGACGCGGCTGAAGCAGCTCGGCGTGCGCATCGCGCTCGACGATTTCGGCACCGGCTACTCGTCGCTGAGCCACGTGCATCGTTTCCCGATCGACATCCTAAAGATCGATAGGTCGTTCATCGATGGCCTGAAGAAGAATGACGGCTCGGAGCTCGTGCGCGCGATCATCAGTCTGGCGAACGCGCTCGACCTGGACGTCGTCGCCGAAGGCATCGAGAAGGTCGAACAGCTCGCGCACCTGCAACGCCTCGGGTGTGCCTATGGCCAGGGCTATTATTTCGGCCGGCCGGAATCGGCGGAGTCGACACGACAGCTTCTGAAGCACACCGCGCGTCTGCCACGGCTCGCACTCGTCGCCGGGGAGGGCGGTGGTGCGGCGACGCGGGCGAACGCGACGGCGGGCTGAAGACCGCGCCGGCGCTGGGTCGTCGCGGCCGTCGGGCAACGGCCGTGGCGCATGACGACGGGATCCCCGCGTGGTGGTGTCGGGGCCCGCGTCGCGATTACGACCCCGCACAGGGAGGTGCGCGGCGTCGTCGCCGGGCGGCGCGCTCAGTAGTCGCGGGCGCCGACAGCCTGTGGCAGCGCTGCGTCGCGTCCGCTGTACAGCGCCGCGGCACGCCGCGCCGATGTCGGCCGCGCTTCACGGTCCGCGGGCGTCTCCCAGTTCAGGCCGGTGTCGACCGCGACCTGATCGCGGACGCGATACGGGCCGAGATGGCGGCGCAGCGGCTCGGGATAGAGCTGCCAGAAGTCGTCGCCTTCCCAGTCCTCGCGTTCCGCGGGCACGACCAGCGGCTTGAGTCCCGTTTTCTGGTACAGCGCCTGAAACGCCGGCAGGAAGACGTCACGCGTGAATTCGCGCTGGTTGTCCTCCTGCAGCACGAAGGTCTCGAACAGAATGGCGTGGCGCAGGAACAGCGAGACGAAAGCCGGGTAGTACGCTTTCGCAGCGCCACCGTGCGCCGCGAACCAGCTCGAACCGTCGAACAGCGCGTCGGCCGCGAGCTCCGGACATTCCGCGGCCAGCAGCCGGTGATGGAATTCGATCAATGTCTCGCCGCGGTAGGTATGGATGTCGCGAAAGGCATTTCCGTTCATCGTGTCGACGTCGAAAATCCGCACGTATTCGAGACGGCGCCCGCCGTTGCGACCGAGCCCGCCGTAGAAGCCGAGCCGGCCGAGCGCGTACTTGTCGCGGTTCTCCATCACGAAGCGATCGGTGTGGAATTCCCAGACCACGAGTCGGATCCCGTGCTGGGCGCACAGGCGGACCACGCGCCGCATCTCGTAGTTCGGTGTCCCGACCTGCCGGCACAGCACGGCGACCGGACCGGCACCGCGCAGCACCGGCGGCACCGTCGCGCCTGTCGCCGTCTCGCTCGGCATCGCCGAGAACAGTCCGCTGCGGCGCTTGCGCCAGCGTTCGACGACCTGTTCGAGCGGCGTGTAGACATGTTCACCGAAACGTTGCCGGTTGGCGGTCAGCACCGCCGGATCTTCGTGACGATAGACGGACGTCATGCGCTCAGCTCCAGAATGCCGACAGCAACCGCCACAGCGTGGCGACGGTCTGCCCGATCAGTGATGCGACGAATATCCAGTAGACGTTCGCCACCGCCACCGCCGCCGTGAAAATCGCCCAGTCGCGGCGCGTCAGGCGACCGAAACTGCCCTGCTTGAACCAGGCGGTCGTAATGAAGGGATCCTGGAAGACGCACAGCAGCACGAAAATGATGAGCGGGTGTCGATTGCCCGCCCATACCAGCAGGCGCTCGAGGCGTGTGCGCCGCTCTTTCGCGCGGATCTCGGCGAGCAGGCCCGTGCCGACCCAGTCGATGCGCATGCGCTGGTAGACGACGAGCGTCACCGCGCACTGCAGACCGGAGGCGGCCATCATCAGCGCGCCGCCCTGCAGCATGCCGAGCGTGTACACCACCCAGACGTAGAGGACGTTGTCGAAGATCCAGTTGAACGACGCGTACAGCGCGTGACCGGTGCCAATCTGGGCGAGCCGCTGCCACAGCCGCGGCGGCGCGAAGCCGGCCGGGGCGGCGACGGGGTTCAGGCGGACGAACGCATCGCCAAATTCAAGGGCGGCACGCGCATCGACCGTGTGTACGGAATGCGGGGGACTCATGTCGGGATCGGGCGCAAGGGCCGCCGTTCCTCAATTTATGTCGGGGCGTACTGTCCGTCGGGCCGTCCTCTGCCCGTGACCCGAGTCTACGAGCCGGATTCGAGCGTCCCACATACCAACAACGGGTTACTCAATTTGCGCAATGCCGGAACTGCATCACAGTTCCGGCACGGGCGGCCGAGGCAACGGCAGGCGCGGCGTGCCATTGCCGCGCGTCGCTCAGGAAGGAAGGAGGGAAAGTGGGCTTTATTGCCAGCCGACGACGTCGTAGCCGCGATCGCGCAGGCAACGCTCGACGTAGGCGCGATAGGCGGGATTCGGCGCCGGCTCGTTGAAGAGATTGCGCAGCAGCGTCGCCGTCGCGCCGGTCGCGGCGCCAATCGCGGCACCGCTGCCGGCGTTCCCGGCAATGGCGCCGCCGACGGCCCCGGTCGCCGCGCCGAGCGCGCCACCGGCCGCCGTGTCGCGCACCGTCGTGCCGGCGGCGCTCGTCGGCTGGGCGCCGGCGCTGGCCGCGAGCCGGCTGCATTCGGCGATTGCGGCGTCGAGCGCGCCCGGTGCGCCAGTGGCTTGATAGACGACGGGTCGCTGGGTCGCGCAGGCGGACAGCGTGAGCGTGATCGCGAGCAGCGGGGCATTCCATTTCATACGGCGTGATCCTGGTCCGGAAGTCACGGCACTTTAGCCCCTGGGGTGTCGTCGGTCGATGCAGGCCTGCGGCGGCGTGCCGCGCAGCACGGGTCGCCCCGCCGCGCTGCCGGCGACGATGGCGCGGCGGCGCGTGCTCGGGTAGCCTCGCGCCTCGTGCCCGAGCGCCGCCGAGCTTACCGATGAATCGACATTGTCCGAATTGCGGCCGCGCCACGATTCCGGTGTGGAAGCTCGTGTTCTTTCGCGTGCGCTGCAGCGCCTGCGGGGCCGACGTCGGCACCAAGCCGACGTGGCGCCTGCCGATCCTCTCGCTCGAACTCGTGGTGTGGGGGCTCGCGGTGAACTGGCTCTACCACGACTACGGCAGGGCGGGGCTCGTCGCGTCGTTCGTCATCTGGTTCGCCGTCGACATCGTCGCGGACTGCTACACGCCGCTCGTGGCCCGGCGCCGGTGAAGGAGGGCACACCTGCAGGGAGTGCTGCGGCACCGTTCGCGACCCTGAGCCCCGATCGCGTGCTCGACTGCGTCGAAGCGTGCGGCTTCGTGTCGAACGGCCGCCTGCTGGCGCTGAACAGCTACGAGAACCGCGTCTATCGCGTCGGCCTCGACGACGGCGGCGCGGTGATCGCGAAGT
>JADZCB010000211.1 GCA_020851775.1 Gammaproteobacteria bacterium | reverse complement strand
GCTTCGGCAAGGAATCCGCGTCGTGGCTGATGGATCGCGTGATGGATGCCGTCGCGCGCGACAGCGGGCTCGATCGCGCGACGGTGCGTCTCGCGAACTTCATCCCGCCGGATGAATTCCCGTATCCCCAGAACGGCGGTGCGATCATCGACAGCGGCGACTATCCGAAGGCGTTGCAGCGTGTGATGGAGATGATCGATTACGCGAACTTTCCGGCACGTCAGGCCGCAGCGCGTGCGCAGGGGCGCTATCTCGGCCTGGGCTTCGGCCAGGAACTCACGCCCGAAGGGTGCAGCATCGCCGGCACCGCGCGTTTCAACGGCTGGGACGGCGCGACGGTGCGGATCGGTCCGAGCGGCGATGTGACGGTACTGACGGGGGTGACCTCGCCCGGCACCGGCAACGAGACGGCGCTCGCACAGATCGCGGCCGATCGGCTCGGTGTCGATCTCGCGCAGGTGAAAGTGATCCAGGGCGACACGTCGCTGTGTCCGTACGGTCTCGGCAACTTCAGCTCGCGCGGTGTGATCATCGGCGGCGCAGCGGTACACCTGGCGGCCGGCGATCTGCGCGAAAAACTTCTCGCGGTCGCCGGACACATGCTCGAGGTGAGCCCGGGCGATCTCGAATGTGCCGACGGCCGCATCATGCTGAAGGGCGCACCGTTCCGCCACGTCGCGACGCGTGAGGTGGTGACGAAGATCTACAGCGACTGCCACGGCGCCGCGGTCTGCGGTGTCGAGCCGGGTCTCGAGGCGACGCGTTACTTCCGCCACGATAACGTTTATCACCAGCCGGAAACGCAGGGGCGTTACAGTGCCTATCCATCCTGGGCGAACCAGGCGACCGCGCTGATCGCCGAAGTCGATCCCGAGACCGGTGTCATCAGCATCCTGCGCTACTGCGCGGTGCACGACTCCGGCAAGGTCATCAATCCGCTGACGGCCGAAGGCAACGTGCACGGGGGCACGGCCCAGGGCATTGGTGGCGCGCTGTTCGAACAGCTCGTCTACGACGATGCCGGGCAGCTCATGACGACGACATTCATGGACTACACGCTGCCGACGGCGATGGAGATCCCGCATATCGAACTCGAGCACCAGGAGACGCCGTCGCCGTTTTCGCCACTCGGCGCGAAAGGGGTCGGCGAGTCCGGGATCACGAGCCCGCTCGGCGCGCTGTGCGGCGCGGTGGAGGATGCGCTGCGCGAGTTCGACGTGCGTGTCGATCGTCTGCCGCTGTCGCCCGAGCGCGTCTGGCGCGCGATTCATGCGCGAGGAGAGTCCACATGATCGCCGGTGAGTTCGAGTTCTTCGCGCCGAAGACGCTGGCGGAGGCACTGACGCTGCTGCATACCCATCACAGCGGCTGCAGGCTGCTCGCCGGTGGCATGACGCTCGTGCCGGTGATGACCTTGGGTCTTGCCCAGCCCGGCGTCATCGTCAGCCTCAATCACGTGAGCGGCCTCGACGGCGTCGAGGATCGCGGCACGACGTTACGGCTCGGCGCGATGACGCGCCATGCGACGGTCGGCAGCCATCCGCTGATCCTCGAGCACGCGCCACTGCTCGCAGCGGCCGCGCGCGCGATCGGCGATGTCCAGGTGCGGCATCGCGGCACGCTCGGCGGCAGCCTCGCGCATGCCGAGCCGGCGGCCGATTATCTCTGCGCGACGGCGACGCTCGGCGCCCGCTTCCTGCTGCAGAAACACGGCGGCGAACGCTGGTTGAGCGCGGATGCGTTCTTCGTCGACGTGATGACGACGGCTCTCGCGCCCGACGAATTGTTGAGCGCGATCGAGATCCCGAAGCAGGCTGCCGGATCGGGCTACGCGCACCAGCGCCTGCGCCGCGTCGAGGGAGCGTTTCCGACCGTGCTCGCAGCGGCGCAGATCGCACCGCGCGGGGGTCCGGCGCGTCTCGGTCTCGGCGGCGTTGCGCCGCGGCCGGTGGTGCTCGATATCGGCGAGGTGCTCGGCAACGGCGTGACGCCGGCCGCGCTCGATGAGATCGGCACACGCGCGTTCGACGCCGCCCGGCATGCGCTCGCGGATCTGAATGGCAGTACCGACTACCGACGTGCGATGGCACGGGTGTGCGCGCGCCGCGCCGTCGCCGCGGCAGCGGACATGCTCGCACCAGGAGGACGATGATGAAGACGTTCATCAGTCTCGACGTGAACGGCCGCAAGCACCAGCTTGCCGTCGATACGCGCGCGAAGCTCACCGATTTGCTGCGCGACGAACTGCGCCTGACCGGCACGCACGTCGGCTGCGGGACCGGAAGCTGCGGCGCCTGTACGGTGCTGTTGAACGGCCGGACGGTGAAGGCGTGCTGCGTGCTCGCGGCAGACGTCGATGGCCAGCAGGTGACGACGATCGAAGGCCTCAGCGAGCCCGGCGAACTGAGCCCGCTCCAGCAGCGCTTCGTCGAGCATCACGGCTTGCAGTGCGGCTATTGCACACCGGGCATGGTGTTGTCCGCCCATCAATTGCTCGCGGACAACCCGACGCCGACCGAAGCCGACATCCGCCACGCGATCGCCGGCAACCTGTGCCGCTGCACGGGCTATCAGAACATCGTCAAGGCGATCGTGGCGGCGAGCGAGCAGCAGTAGATACTGTCATGTGGCGCCAGCTCCATGTAAGAAGCTCTGAACAAGTCCATCCAGGACTTGTGCAGAGACGGCCGGTTCGGGGCAAGCCCGTACTCGCCTCCGCGAATCAAGCGCTTACGCGCTCGACTCGCGCGCGGGCCATCCATGGCCCGCGGAAACTCTGCCTTTTGCAGAGTTTCCGTAACTCGTTTTTGGCCACCGAGCACAAAGAGAACTCCGCGCAGACAACCCACCCGGGTTCCAAAAGATAACCTTCAATACCGTTTGCCCTCGGTGTTCTCCGTGAGTGGTTCAACCCTGTGCACGCAGCGCCAGAGATCGTAGGCTGACGCAGGAAGCCCAACGTCTTAATGGCGTGGCGCCGAGTGACCAAATCGCCATCGCTGGCGTAGCGTTCGCCGCCTACGTCGATCGCCGATCGCTGCTACAACAGAGCCTGCGACCCGAAGCAAGGAGAAGTCTCATGAGGACGATCGAATCTTTTCCCTCCCCCTAGTCACCGACGTCCGCAGTATCGTGCGCTGGTGTCGACTGCGATGACGCTCGTCATGCTGCTCGGCAGCGCGATGGCACTGGCGCAGGATACGAGTTTTCGCCACAAATACCTGATGCGCGGCCAGATCCTCGATGTCGAGGACAAGGGGCTG
>JADZCB010000210.1 GCA_020851775.1 Gammaproteobacteria bacterium | reverse complement strand
TCACGCTGGCCTTGCTCGCCGGCGTCGCGCTCGGTCTCGTCCAGCAGTTGCGCGGCGCGCATTTCCTGTCGCACGACATCGCGGCCGCGGTCGTATGCTGGTCCGTCTGCGCCAGTCTCGCCGGCCGCCTGTTGCCTGCCGCGATCCTCCCGCCGCGGATGCGGCGGCGGCTGTCATGACGCGCGCCGTCAAGGTCGCCCCGGTGACGGCCGCGTTCTGGGTCGCGAAGATTTGTGCGACGACGCTCGGCGAAACGGCTGGAGACCTGTTCTCGATGACGCTCGCTTTGGGTTATGCCGCGAGTTCGCTGCTGCTGCTTGCGCTGCTCACCGCCGCCCTTGGCGCGCAACTGGCGGCGCGGCGCTTCCACCCGGCACGCTTCTGGCTGGTCGTGCTGTTGACGAGCACCGCCGGCACGACGCTGTCGGACTTCGTCGATCGCAGCCTCGGCCTCGGCTATGCGGCCGGCGTCGCGCTGCTGTCGATCGCGCTCGCGACGAGCCTCCTGCTGTGGTGGGCCGCGGAAGGAACCGTCGACGTCACGCACGTGCGCACGCGACGCCAGGAAGTCTTCTACTGGTCGGCGATCCTCTGCTCGAACACGCTCGGCACCGCGCTCGGCGACTATCTCGCCGACGATTCCGGTCTCGGCTTCGCCGGCGGCGCGCTGCTCATCGGCGGATTGCTCGCGCTGCTCGCCGTCGTCTGGCGCTGCACGCGCCTCGACCGGGTAACGCTGTTCTGGTCCGCCTTCGTGCTGACGCGGCCGTTCGGCGCGACCTTCGGCGACGTGCTGACGAAACCGGTGGCCCACGGCGGACTCGCGCTCGGCACGACCGGGGCGTCGGCCGTGCTGCTCGCCCTGCTCGTTCTCGCCGTGGGCGTGACCGCCCACCGTCAACGCCTCGCCTGAGACATGCGTCCGCGCTTTCGATCGCAGCTGTCGCCGCTCCTGCTCTGAGTCGGCCGTGACCTGGGTAGCCCGGGCGAATCACATCTGAACCCTGGATTTTGATTCCGCGCAGCCCCATGTTGGACTCTGCAACGCGGGAGTAACGAAACTGCCACGATCCGCGTCGTGCTCGCTATGCTGTGCCCATGACGACGCTGACCACCGTCTCCTACAACATCCACAAAGGCCTGTCGGCCGGCAATCGCCGCCATGTGCTGCGGCAGATCCGCAGCGCGCTCGCGATCACCGATCCCGATCTCGTGCTGCTGCAGGAAATCGTCGGCGCCCATGCGCGCCACGCGCGTCGTTTCGTCGACTGGAGCCCTCACCCGCAGACGCAGTTCCTCGCCGAGGCGCTATGGCCGCATGCGGTCTACGGGCGCAGCGCCGAGCACGTGCACGGCGATCACGGCAACGCGATTCTGAGCAAGATGCCGGTACGCGACTGGCAGAATGTCGACTGCAGCGTCAACCGCTGGGAGCAGCGCGCGATCCTGCATGCCGTGCTCGAACGCGGCGACGGGCCGCCGGTCCACGTGTGCTGCGTGCACCTGAATCTGCGCCAGGCCGATCGCAGGCTGCAGGTCGCCCAGCTCGTACGCCTCGTGCGGGCGTGCGTGCCCGACGACGAACCGCTGATCATCGGCGGCGATTTCAACGACTGGCGCGAGCAGGCCGGTGAAGTGCTGTGCGCGGCACTCGGTGTCGTCGACGCTCATGTCACCTATGCCGGGCGACACGCGCGTACGTTTCCGGCATGGCGGCCGATGCTGCCGCTCGATCGCATCTACTGCCGCGGATTCGACGTCGAGCGCGTCGAAGTCCTCAGTGGCCTGCCGTGGCGCGGCATGTCCGATCACCTCGCAATCGCCGCGCGCCTGCATCTGCGATGATCGATACCGAGTCACGGCCCGTGCAGCTCCTGCTGCTGCTCGGCCAGCACCTCGCGACGATCGTCGGCTTCGTGCTCGCCTTGCTGCTCGTCTCGCGCATTCTGCGTCAGCACAGCCGGCCGGCGACGTCGATCGCGTGGTTCCTGTTCATCGTGCTCGTCCCGTGGGTCGGTGTACCGGCTTATCTCGTGTTCGGCGGCCGCAAGATCCGTGGCCGCGCCGGCCGCAAACCGGGCCTGCATGCGAGTCCCCCCGTATTGCCGGCGACGAACTTCGCCGACGACAGTGCGCGGCGGCTCGTCGCCTGCGGGCTGCCGCCACCGCGCGCCGGCAATGCGGCCGAACTCGTCACCGACGGCACCCAGGCCTACGAACGCCTGCTCGCCCTGATCGACGGTGCGCGACATTCGATACACCTGACGACCTTCATCCTCGCCGACGATCGCGTCGGCCGCAGCATCGTCGCGCGCCTCGCCGCGCGCGCACGTGACGGTCTCGCGGTCCGTGTGCTGGTCGATGCGCTCGGCAGCCTCGGTGCCCGCGCGTGGCGGCTGCGCGAACTGACGCGGGCCGGGGGCGAAGTCGGCGTCTTCATGCCGGTGCTGCCGCTGCGCCGGCGCTGGTCGGCGAATCTGCGCAACCATCGCAAGCTCGCGATTTTCGACGACGACATCGTGCTGACCGGCGGCATGAATCTCGCGAACGACTACATGGGCCCGCCGCTCGCGGACGGCGGCGGCTCGCGCTGGATCGACACCTGCGCCGAAGTGCGCGGCCCGGCGGTCACGGATTTCGCGCAGCTCTTCGCTCAGGACTGGCAATTCGCGACCGGGCAGATCGTCGCCGTCGCCGCGCCGCCGGCCACGGCCGGCGACATCACGCTGCAGGTCGCGCCGACCGGGCCGGATGTCGCGGGCGATCCGTTCTACGACGTGCTGACGGCGGCGATTCACAATGCGCGCGAACGGATCTGGATCGTCACCCCGTACTTCGTTCCCGACGAAGGCCTGTTGCGCGCGCTCGCACTGCAGGCACGCGTCGGTGTCGACGTGCGTCTCGTGATGCCGCGCCGCTCGAATCACCGCGTCGCCGATCTCGCACGCAATCGCCTGCTGCGCGAACTCGGACACAGCGGCGTGCGCGTGTTCCTGCATCCGCACGCGATGATTCACGCCAAGCACATCGTGATCGACGAACACGTCGCGATCACCGGCTCGGTGAACATGGACGCCCGCAGCCTCTACCTCAACTATGAACTCGCCGTGTTCGCTTACGGCCGCGTCGCGACCGCACGGGATGCGTGGTGGATCGAACGCCTCGCCGCGCAGTGCGAGCACCGCTTGCCGCCGCGCCCGGGCGTGCTCGGACGCTGGGCCGAGGATCTGAGCTGGCTCCTGAGTCCGTTGATCTGAGCCCGGTGCGCGCGGGCACCATGCAGTGGATGAATGGCGTGACCGTGCAGCGCGGAGATCAGGGCTGCGCGACGATCGCGCTGCGCCACTTGCGCAGCACCGCCTTGACGCGCTCGGCGTTCGCCGGCCCCATGCGCACGAGAACCTTCTGGCCCGGCGAGCGCGCTTCGAGTTCGGGATCGGCGTAGCGATAGAGCACGTTCGGCCGCACGAGCTGCACGGGGCCCTCGACGGGTTCGGCGGCGAGCAGATGATCGATGACGGCGACGAGACGATCGTTGAAATAACCGTCGGGGTAGCCGAGTTCCTGCCACGCCTGCTGGAACAGCGGATAGTAGCGCCGGTACAGCCCGGCGAGCGCCGCGGCGTCGATCTGTTCGGCGATGGCGATCAGCGGCTCGTAGCGGGCGTAGTTCGCCGGCGCGAGCGTCAACGTGTCGTCGTCACCGTCGACGGCGAACGCGCCGCCGACGGCGTTGAGCGGCCGCTGCTTCATCGCCAGCTTGCCACCCGGCAGATTGTCGACGGTGACGACGAGGTGGCGGATGAATGCGTGCGTGTCGACATGGCGCGCCAGCGCAGCGGCCGGCAACAACGCGGCGAGTCCGTC
>JADZCB010000209.1 GCA_020851775.1 Gammaproteobacteria bacterium | reverse complement strand
CAACGCCATGTCGATCTGATCGTCAACGACGAGGCGCGGCAGGTATTCCGCGTCCGTTCGCGCGTGATCGACTGCATCCGCCAGTTCCTGCAGGCACGGGGATTCCAGGAAGTCGAGACACCGATGATGCAGGCGATCCCGGGCGGTGCCGCGGCGCGGCCGTTCATCACGCATCACAACGCACTCGACATGCAGCTCTACCTGCGCATCGCGCCCGAGCTCTATCTGAAGCGGCTTGTCGTCGGCGGAATCGAACGCGTGTTCGAGATCAACCGCAACTTCCGCAATGAAGGCCTGTCGCCGCGACACAATCCCGAGTTCACGATGCTCGAGTTCTATGCTGCCTACGCGGATTTTCGCGATCTGATCGACATGACCGAGACGATGCTGCGCGAGATCACGCAGCGCGTGCTCGGCAGTACCGAACTCGAATACCAGGGCCACCGCTTCGATTTCGGCCAGCCGTTCCGGCGCATGACCGTGCGTGAATCGATCCTCGCCTTCAATCCCGGCGTCACCGCGGCGGAACTCGACGACGAGGCGCGCGCCCGCGCGCTGGCCGGGCTGCTCCGCGTGCATGTCGAGCCGTCCTATGGGCTTGGCAAAATCATCACCGAGATTTTCGAAAAGACCGTCGAGCCGAAGCTCATCGATCCGACCTTCATCACCGAGTATCCGGCCGAGGTGTCGCCGCTCGCGCGCCGCTCCGATCGCGATCCATTCGTCACCGATCGCTTCGAGCTGATGATCGCCGGCCGCGAAATTGCGAACGGCTTCTCGGAGTTGAACGACCCCGAAGATCAGGCCGAGCGTTTCCGTGCCCAGGTCGCGGCGAAAAATGCCGGCGACGACGAAGCGATGCATTATGACGAGGATTACGTCACTGCACTCGAATATGGGCTGCCGCCGACTGCGGGCGAGGGCATCGGCATCGATCGCCTCGTGATGCTGCTGACCGATTCAGCTTCGATCCGCGACGTGCTGTTGTTCCCGCTGCTGCGGCCGAAGGCGGAGTGACGTCGAATTCCGGGTCGGTTCTCGTCTCTGCGTCAGCCCACCTGCGATCTTGGATTGAAAGCGTACTCCGGCTAACGCCAAGCCCCATTAACGCCGGGTTCACGTCGTGCACTCGACAGTGATGCACACCGCGGCGGGCGGCAAAGGTCGCCGGGTGTGCCAGAATCCGTATTCCGTCGGCACTGCGGCGGACCATCATTCGAAAGGAGCAATCGAGATGCAGAAGAAGTCAGAGTTGAAGTCCCTGGCCGTGGCCCTGTCCGCAGGATTCGCGGTGAGCCTCACCGCCGTGTCGGTCGCGCAGGCGGCGGACAATCCGTTCGCGGTGACTCAGTTCGAGACCGGTTACAAGGTCGCGGCCGAGGGTGGCTGCGGCGGCAACATGGGCGCCGAGGGCGGGTGCGGTGCTGCTGCCGACGAGACCAAGGCCGATACCGCGGCCGAGGGTGACGACAAGTCCGCCGAAGGAGCCTGCGGCGGCTCGAAGTCGGCCGAGGGCAAGTGCGGCAACTGAGTCGCCACGCGTGAGCATCCCGTCGCCTGCGCACCAGGCCCCGTCGCGCGGGGCCTGGCACGGTAAGGGGCTCGGGCTTCGGCGTGGCCTGATGCGTGCGCTGGAAGTCGCATTCCCTGCCGCGATCGATTTCTTTGAGATTGCGCCGGACAACTGGATTGATGTCGGCGGCCGCGCGGGCCGCCGCCTGCGTGCGCTCACCGAGCGCGTCCCCCTCGTGTGCCACGGACTGTCGTTGAATCTCGGCGGGACGGCGCCGCTCGATGTGGCCTTCGTGCGCCGCATCAAGCAGTTCCTCGCGGCCCATGATGCCGTGCTCTACAGCGAGCACCTGAGCTTCTGTGCCGACGACGGCCATCTCTACGATCTGCTGCCGGTCCCGTTCACCGAGGACGCGGTGCATCACGTCGCTGCGCGCATCCGACGCGTGCAGGATCTGCTCGGGCAGCGGCTGGTCATCGAGAACGCATCGTACTACTGCGCGCCCGGCGCCGAACTCGATGAACTCGAGTTCCTGCTCGGCGTGCTCGATGCCGCCGATTGCGAACTGCTGCTCGACGTCAACAACGTCTACGTCAACGGCGTCAATCACGGCTACGATGCCGCCGCCTTCATCGCCGCACTGCCAACGGCGCGCATCCGCTATCTGCACGTTGCGGGGCATCTGCGCGAAGCCGACGATCTCGTGATCGACACGCACGGTGCCGCCGTCGTCGATCCGGTGTGGGATCTGCTGGCGCATACCTATACGTGGCACGGTGTGCTGCCGACCTTGCTCGAGCGCGATTACAACCTGCCGCCGCTGGCCGACCTGCTCGATGAACTGGAGACGATCGGCCGCCTGCAGCGTACCGCGCGACACGACGAGAGCATCCGCGCATGAAGGACGCGCCGGGATTCGCGGCCGTCGAAGCGCGCTTCGCCGCCTATCTGCGCGATCCGGCTGTCGCGGCCCCGCCCGATGATGTCGATCCGGCGCGGGCCGCCGTCTATGCGCGTCTCGTCTTTCACAATGTCGAATCCCTGCTCGCGCAGTGTTTCCCGGTGTTGCACAGCGTCTGCGCCACGGCCGATTGGCAGGCGCTCGTGCGCGATTTTCTCGTGCGGCATCGGGCGCGCACGCCGTTGTTCCCGCGTCTGCCGCAGGAACTGGTGAAGTTTCTGGCCGACGGCGGGCGCGCTGGCGATCCCGCCTGGTTTGCCGAACTCGCCGACTACGAGTGGCTCGAAACGGAATGTGCGCAGGACCCGCGCGAGATCGACGATGTCGTGCGAGTCGACCCTCAGGCAGATCTGCTCGACGACGTGCCGATCCTGAATCCACTGGCGCGGGCGCGTGCCTATCGCTATCCCGTGCACACGATCGCACCGGGACGTCTGCCGCAGGCGCCGTCCAGCGAGGCCGTGTGGCTCGTCGTCTATCGCCGGCGCGACGACAGCATCGCCTTCCTGCAATTGAACGCCGTCAGTGCGCGTCTGGTCGAACTGCTGGCACGCAACGAGGGTGAACGCAGCGGTCGCGCGCTGCTCGCGCAGATTGCCGACGAACTGGCGCATTCCCGTCCTGCACAGCTCATCGCCGCCGGTCGTGGGGTGCTCGCCGATCTCGCGGCGCGCGAACTGCTGCTCGGCGCGCGGCGGCATGCCGCCGCGGATGACGTCGAGTCGCGAGTGAAGTGATGCGCCCCCGGACGCGGTCGGCGTCCGGGGGAAGGTCAGGCGGGAATGCTCAGCCGCGGCTGTCGCGCTTCGCTTCGACCCGCATGCGCAGGGCGTTCAAACGGATGAAGCCGGCGGCATCGGCCTGATTGTAACTCCCGGCGTCGTCCTCGAACGTCGCGAGCACGCTGTCGAAGAGACTGTCGCGCTCGGACTTGCGGCCGACGACGATTGCATTGCCCTTGTAGAGCTTCATGCGCACGACCCCGTTCACCCGCTGCTGCGACTCGTCGATCATCTTCTGCAGCATCGAGCGCTCCGGGCTCCACCAGTAACCGTTGTAGACGAGAGAGGCGTAACGCGGCATCAGATCGTCTTTCAGATGGGCCACTTCGCGATCGAGCGTGATCGATTCGATCGCCCGATGCGCCTTCAACAGGATGGTGCCTCCGGGCGTCTCGTAGCAGCCCCGCGACTTCATGCCGACGTAGCGGTTCTCGACGAGATCGAGGCGCCCAATGCCGTTGGCGCCGCCGATCTCGTTGAGCTTCGCGAGCAGCGCGGCCGGTGACATGCGCTTGCCGTCGATGGCGACCGGATCGCCCTGTTCGAACGTCAGATCGATCATCGTCACCTTGTCGGGCGCCGCTTCCGGCGACACGCTCCAGCGCCACATCGGATCTTCGGCCGGTGTCCACGGGTCTTCGAGCACGCCGCCCTCGTAGGAGATATGCAGCAGGTTGGCGTCCATCGAGTACGGCGACTTCGTGCCGGTCTGATACTCGATCGGAATGCCATGTTGCTTCGCGTACGCGAGCAGCGTCTCGCGCGAGGTGAGATCCCATTCACGCCACGGCGCGATCACGCGGATATCCGGCATCAGCGCATAGGCACCGAGTTCGAAGCGCACCTGATCGTTACCCTTGCCGGTCGCGCCGTGCGAGATCGCATCGGCGCCCGTCATGCGCACGATCTCGATCAGGCGCTTGGCGATCAGTGGCCGCGCGATCGAAGTACCGAGCAGGTATTCGCCTTCGTAAATCGCGTTCGAGCGGAACATCGGAAACACGAAATCGCGGACGAATTCCTCGCGCAGGTCATCGATAAAGATTTCCTTCACGCCCATCAGCTCGGCCTTGTGCCGCGCCGGTTCGAGTTCTTCGCCTTGCCCAATGTCGGCGGTGAAAGTGACGATGTCGCAGTGATAGGTCTCCTGCAGCCACTTGAGGATGACCGAGGTGTCCAGACCGCCCGAATAGGCGAGCACGACTTTCTTGACGGAGGCTTTGGCCATGGGAATTCACGCTGAGTTGCGGGGAGGCGCGCATTGTGCCGAGGCCCGCGCGGCGAGGCAAACGGACCGCCGTCCCCGCGCGACGCCCGGAAGGCGCGCAGCGGAAGCCGCGTTCGGCCGTCGCAGCCGACTGCGAGGTCGACTTTTGCCACCGAGAACACCGAGAACACTGAGGGGATGCGAGTGGGGTCCGGCGCCGGCACCCGGGGCTGGCATCCACTCAGTGACCGACATGTGCGCTCAGCAATTCAGCTCGATGCCACATTTCAGCGCCGTCGGGCGCCGAACCCGGTCAAATCGCCAGCGTGTCCTCCAGCGCGAGCATGAATTCGGTCGGGGCTTCGGCGTGGGGCCAGTGGCCGCCGTTGGCGACGGTGTGCAGGCACACGTGCGGGAAAGCCGGTTGCATCGCGGCCAGCGTCGCCGCCGTCACGCGTTGGGAATGAGCGCCGCGGATTACATGAACGGGGCCTTCGTAACGCGCGTCCGCCGGCACGGGGAGCGCGTCGATCAGCGCGGGCATCGCGGCGCGCAGCCCGTCGAGATTGAAGCGCCAGGCACCGCCGTCGGGGCCGGGCAGGAAGTTCTGCAACAGGAACAACCGTACGTCGCGATCGGGAACGGTGGCGGCGAGCGCCGCCTCGGCCTGCTGGCGGCGCCGGATGTCGGCCAGTGGCAGCGCGCGCATCGCGTCGATGATGGCCGTGTGCTGATCCGGGGTCGCGAGCGGCGCGATATCGACGACGACGAGGCGCGCGACGCGGTCGGGTTCGAGCAACGCGAGCGTCATTGCGGTCTTGCCACCCATGCTGTGTCCGAGCAGCGTCACCGGCGCGAGAGACAGATGCGCGATCAACGCCGCGACGTCCGCGGCCATCAGCCGGTAATCCATGGCCGTCGTGTGCGGCGAGCGCCCGTGGTTGCGCGCATCGACGCTGATCACGCGGTAGCGACCGGCCAGCGTGCGCGCGACGCTCTGCCAGTTCCGCGCCGATCCGAACAGGCCGTGCAGGATCACGATCGGCGGCCCGTCACCGACGCTGTCGTAGGCGAGTTCGACCGTTGCGTTCACGGCGCCGTACGCAGCGCCGCCGGCAGCTTTGCCGCGTTCAGTTTGTCGAGCGGCCACACGTGCAGCAGGCGGATGTCCTCGTCGATACCGTCCATCACCGTCAGGCCGAGATGCTCACCCGGGCCGAGCCACGCGTGATCGACGTGTTCGTGATTGAGCCGCACGGTGCCGCCATGCCAGCGGTAGTGGAAGAGGTGCAGTTCGTAGATGCCGCCCCACAGCGTATCGCGCAGCGGCCCGAGACGCTGCAGTTCGGTCACGATGTGCGCATCGCCGATTTCTTCGCGCATTTCGCGCCGGGCGCAGGCTTCCGCCGTTTCACCGTCTTCAATGTGACCGGCCGGGAAGCCCCATTTGCCGGGGGCAAGCGGTCGATCATCGGCACGCAGCAGGAACAGCAGACGCGAAGCCGCGTCCTCGATTACACAGATCGAGAACCGCGCACGCGGCGGTGTCGGCTCGGCCATGCGGACTTCAGAGCAGCAATTCGCGGATGTCGCCGAGCACCTCACCGAGGAAGCGCGTGAACTCGGCGGCCATCACGCCGTCGATCACGCGGTGATCGTAGGACAGCGACAGCGGCAGCAGCAGGCGCGGCGCGAAGGCGCCGTCGCGCCACACGGCTTGTATCGCGGCGGGCGAGACGCCGAGGATCGCAACCTCGGGCGGATTGATGATCGGGGTGAATGCCGTGCCGCTGATCCCGCCGAGGCTCGTTATCGTGAAGCAGCCGCCCTGCATCTCGGCCGGCGTCAGCTTGCCTTCGCGCGCCTTCGTGCCGAGCGTGCGGATTTCCCGCGCGAGCTCGAACACGCCTTTGCGGTCCGCATCGCGCACGACGGGCACGACGAGCCCACGCGGGGTGTTCGCGGCGATCCCGAGATGGCAGTACTGCTTGGAGACGAGCGACTCGCCGTCGGCTGCCAGTGAGGTGTTGAAGTCCGGAAACTTCGCGAGTGCGGCGGTCACGGCCCTGGCGATGAAGGCGACCAGTGTCAGTTTCGTGCCAGCCGCTTCCGCCGCCGCGGCTTTCGACTTGCGGAACGCCTCGAGCTCGGTGATGTCTGCGCTGTCGAACTGCGTCACATGGGGGATCGTGATCCAGCTTCGGTGCAGGTTCTGGCCGATCGCCTTGCGGAGCTTGTGGAGCGGCTGTGTCGTCACGGGCCCGAATCTGGAGAAGTCGACGACCGGTGCAGCCGGCAGCGCGAACCCGCCGGCGGTCGCCGGGGCGGCGCCGCTGCGCTGGGACTCCATCGCGCGCTTGACGTGCGAGACGACGTCGTCGCGCTGCACCCGTCCCTTGCGCCCGCTGCCCGCGACCGTGTGCAGGTCGACGCCGAGTTCGCGTGCGAGCCGCCGTATCGCGGGACTCGCGTAGACATGCGTGGATTCCGCCGATGCCGATGCCGATGCCGATGCCGGCGCCGGCGGCGCGACGGGCGCGTCCATCGCAGGATCGAGCGCGGGCATCGACGCCGCAGGCGTGGCGGCCGACGGCGCCGCACTTGGGGCCGGTGCCGGGCTCGTGTCGGTCGCGCCTTCGATCTCGATGATCGGCGTGCCGGTCGACACCTTGTCGCCGATTTTCACCAGCACGCGCCTGACGGTGCCGGCATACGGCGAAGGGATATCCATCGTCGCCTTGTCGCTCTCGAGCGTCAGCAGCGGGGCTTCGACGTCGACGGCATCGCCGGGCCTGACGAGAATCTCGATGACATCGACCTCGGGAAAATCGCCGAGATCGGGGACGCGCACTTCACGCAGGCCCGAGCCCGTGCTCGCGGGCGGCGTCGGCGCCTGCCGGTCTGCGGTCGGCACTGTGGCGGCAGCAGCGGCAGGCGCGGGCGCTGCCGGGGCAGGCGCCGGATCGGCCGCGGCACGCGGCGGAGCGGCGGCCGGCGACGCCGCCGGCGGGCTCGCCTCGTCGACGCTCAGCGTCAGGATGCGCGCACCCTCACCGATCTTGTCGCCGATCTTGACGCCGATCGTGCCGATACGCCCGCCACGCGGCGCCGGGATGTCCATCGTCGCCTTGTCGCTCTCGAGCGTGATCAGGGGATCCTCGGGTGCCACGACGTCGCCCGGCTTGACGAGGATGTCGATCACGTCGACCGCGTCGAAATCGCCGATGTCGGGAACCAGAACTTCAATTTCCATGCGTGACTCGCTTTCCGCGCCGCCGACCGTCAGTGAGGAAGGCCCGCAGTATAAAAGTTGGGCGCTGGCATTAATGGTCGAAACCGGGTGCCTCCGCCGGGCGTCGCGCATTTATTCGCGCGTCGGCACCCCGTGGTGCGTGCATTCCTGCCACGTTCGGCACCGGCCTCGTCATCACACCGCGAGCGGGTTCGGCTTCTCGGGGTCGATGCCGTAGCGGGTCATCGCCTCGGTGACTTTAGACGCCGCGATCGCGCCCTCGTCGGCGAGCGCCTTCAGTGCGGCGACGACGATGAAGTGGCGATTGACCTCGAAGAACTCGCGCAGCTTCTTCCGCGAGTCGGAGCGGCCGAAGCCGTCGGTGCCGAGTACGCGATAGCGCGCCGGTACGAACTCCCGGACCTGATCCGCATAGGACTTCAAGTAGTCGGTGGCGGCCACGACAGGGCCGGTCTCGCCCTCGAGTTGACGCGTGATCCAGGGTTTGTGCGGCTCGGCCTCGGGGTGCAGCATGTTCCAGCGCGCACAAGCGAGGCCGTCGCGGCGCAGTTCGTTCATGCTCGTCGCACTCCATACGTTGGCGGCAACTCCGAATTCCGCTTCGAGCAGTTCGCCGGCCGCAATCACCTCGCGCAGGATCGTGCCGCTGCCGAGCAACTGGATCTGCGCTGCGTTGCGTTCCTGCAGCTTGTACAGGCCCTTGACGATCCCTTCTTCTGCGCCCGCCGGCAGTGCCGGGTGCACGTAGTTCTCGTTCATCACGGTGATGTAGTAGAAGACGCTCTCCTGGCGCTCGAACATCCGCTTCAGACCATCGTGAACGATCACCGCGAGCTCGTAGGCGAAGGTCGGATCGTAGGAGACGCAGTTCGGGATCGTCGAGGCGAGCAGGTGGCTGTGACCGTCCTGAT
>JADZCB010000208.1 GCA_020851775.1 Gammaproteobacteria bacterium | reverse complement strand
TATCATACGCGCGGGGCACCCGCAATGGAATCAGGCCGGCGCCGGCCTTTCGTCAGGAATCCGATCCGCGACTGCGGCGACGGTTCAGCGTACCGACGATCGGTACCGCCACCTTCACGCCGCGCGACAGCGCGGCCGCGCCGCGCGGCCGCGGCAGAGGTTTGACGATATCGGCGAGCGTCGCCCCGTCGAGTTCCCGCAGATAGGCCGCGAGCGCCGCTTCGAACAGGCCGCGCAGACGGCATGTCGGCGTCAGCGTGCAGGTATTCGTGCGCCCGTCGAAGCACTCGACGAGTCGCATATCCGTTTCGCAGCGTCGCACGATATCGCCGATGCGGATCTTCTCGGGCGGCATCAGCAGCCGGATGCCGCCCCCCCGCCCGCGGGTCGTCTCGAGAATACCCTGGCTGGCCAGATCGCTGACGATCTTCATCAGGTGGTTTCTCGACAGCCCGTATTGCGCGGCCATTTCGGCAATGGTGATCAGCCGCTCGGGTTGGCTCGCGCAGTACATCAGCACACGCAGGGTATAGTCGGTGTAGTCGGCCAGTCGCATACGGTTCCCTCACTCGAGCGCCCAGTATATTGATGCCGGCGCGCATCGGCTTTAATATGCACCATATGCGCATCTTTAAGAAAGCACGCCGGCAGAGCAACCGGCCCGGGCACCGAGCGCCGCGGGCCCCGGGCTTTCACCGCCGCGCCAGAACCTCGCGCAGCCGGCGCCGGCACGCCGCCTCTGTCCATTCCATCTCATGAAGGATCCCGCGTGAATACAGTCGCCATCCTGCTCTCAGCCTTCGTGTTGTCGTTCGTCGCCTTGCTGGTTTTCATCTGGGCGCAGCGGATGAACCTGTTCGATCGCAGCGGTCGCGGCGGCGAGGTGATTTTCGCGCCGAGCGAAATCGGGCGGGTCGAGGAACCCGCGATCACCCCTGCCGAGCGCGGCAGGCTGCAGGCGACGATCGACGACGCGCGCGGCGCAGCGGCAACCGACGGCGATGAAAGTGAACTCGCGAGTCGCGCACGCGCGGACGCATCGACCGGGCCGCTGGTCTTTTTCTTCTTTTCATGCGCGGTGGTCTGGCTGCTCGTCGCTTCTGCAGCCGGACTCACCGCATCAATCAAGCTGCATGAACCGGACTGGCTGGTGCAACAGGCGTGGCTCACCTTCGGCCGGATCCGCACGATCCATCTCAATGCCGTGGCCTACGGATGGGCACCGATGGCCGGTCTCGGCATTGCGATGTTCGTGATCCCGCGTCTGCTGAAAACCCCGTTGCGCGGCGCGCGCTACGCATTCGTCGGCGCGGTGCTGTGGAACGCGGCCTTGATCGCGGGCCTCGGCAGCATCGCGGCGGGCATCAACGACGGTCTCGAATGGCTCGAAATCCCATGGCAGATCGGCACGCTGTTCGCGGTCGGCGGTGCGCTGATTGCTTTGCCGCTGATTTTCACGCTCGTCAAGCGCCGGGTGGAGCATCTGTACGTCTCAGTCTGGTACATGGCGTGCGCGCTGTTCTGGCTGCCGGTGCTGTTCATCGTCGCCAAGGTGCCGGGCGTGCATGGCGGCGTGCAGCAGGCGGCAATGAACTGGTGGTTCGGGCACAACGTGCTGGGGCTGTTCTACACGCCGCTGGCACTGGCGAGCGTCTACTATTTTCTGCCGAAGATAATCGGGCGGCCGATCCAGTCGTACAACCTCTCGCTGCTCGGCTTCTGGGGGCTCGCCTTCTTCTACGGTCAGGTCGGCGGCCATCATTTGATCGGCGGGCCCGTGCCGGCATGGATGGTCACGTTGTCGATCGTGCAGAGCATGATGATGATCATCCCGGTCGCGGCCTTCACGGTGAATCAGTACCAGACGCTGCAGGGACGACTCGCGGCGTTGCGTTACTCGCCGACCTTGCGGTTCATCGGCGTCGGCGGACTGATGTATACGGCGAGTTCGATCCAGGGCTCGTTCGAGGCACTGCGCAGTGTCAACGCCGTGACGCATTTCACGCACTTCACGGTCGCGCATGCGCACCTCGGCCTCTACGGCTTCGTGAGTTTCGTGTTCTTCGGCGCGATGTATTTCGTGATGCCTCGGATCACCTCGCGCGAGTGGCCGTTTCCGGCCTTGATCACGGCGCATTTCTGGCTCGTCAGCATCGGCTTCGCGGTGTACTTCGTCGGCCTGACGACGGCCGGCTGGCTGCAGGGCGAGGCGATGCTCGACGCCGCGCGTCCGTTCATGGATTCAGTGGCCGTAACCCTGCCATGGTTGAAGTGGCGCAGCATCGGCGGCGCCGCGATGGTGCTCGGCCATCTGGTCTTCGCGTCGCATTTCGTGCTGCTGGTGCTCGACCTCGGGCCACAGCGCGACAGGCCTGCGCTGTTCCGGCCACTGTTCAGGCCGGCCGCGATGCGGAGGGCCGTGCCATGAACAACGTGTTCAAGCTCGTCTCCGCAGCCCTGGTGATGCTGGCGGTATCGACGACCGCGCTCGTGATCCTGCCGTATCTGCAGATCCACGATGTGCCACCCGAACCAGGCCTCGCGCCCTATACGAGCGCACAGTTGCGGGGTCGTGACGTCTATATCGCGAACGGCTGCATGTACTGCCATTCGCAGCAGCCACGTGCCAAGGAACTGGGACCGGACTTCGCGCGTGGCTGGGGCCGCCCGACGGTGGCCGGGGACTATGCCTACGATCG
>JADZCB010000207.1 GCA_020851775.1 Gammaproteobacteria bacterium | reverse complement strand
CGATATCGTGCTTCCTGCTGCTGCTCGAACGCCGCGACGTTCGTCGCGAGGCTCTGCTCGGCGGCCGCGCCGACGAGGCCGTTCTCCTGCCACAGAGAGAGCAGTTCGGTCTCGGCGCGCTCGTCGCGACGATCATGCGTATTCGCATCGAGCACATCGCCGTCACGCACGAGGATGTCGACATCGCCGTCGTAGGCCGTCACGCTGTCGAGCGCGAGATCGCCACTGGTCTGCTCGATCACGATGTCACCCAGCGCCGTCGCACGCAGTCCCGCTGCGACGCCGGCGGCGGGGGTCCCGGCCGCGATGCGCAGCGCCTGGCCGCTGGCACCTATGCCGCCCAGCGCGGCGTCGAGCTCGATGCGCCGCGCTGCGACGTGCGGCAGCACACCGCCGGCGGTACCGAGGATGGCCCCGTCGGCCGCGAGCAGCGCGGTGCCGTCACCGGTGGCGACGCGCTTGACCACGAGATCCCCGACGCTCGTGCGGAGCGCGACGTCACCGCTCACGGTGATGGCGGACACGGCACCGCCGTTCGCCTCGGTGATGAGGGGGGTCGCGGCGCTGCCGATGCCGAGTTCGGCATCGAGCAGGATGTCCTGCGCGCGGACCGCGGCGAAACCGGACACCGCGTCAATACGACCCGCGGTCGACGTGAGATGGACCTCGCCGCTGGTGTTGCGCACGAGACCACGCAGCAGCAGATCGGATCCGCTCGTCACCGACAGGTCGCCGGTGTCGTAGCCGATGAACTCGATGCCGATGCGGTGATCCGCGCGCACCGAGTGCGTGTTGAAGTCGCGGAAACCGTCGATGTAGGTGTCGACGACGGTGTAGGTCCGCGCGATGCAGCCGAAGAACCAGAAGCTGCAGCGTGAGGTCTGCGAGCGCCACGCGAAGCGTTCGTCCTCCGTTTCGAGCTTCGCGTAGCCATACTGGTAATCGGCGTCCGTCGTGGTACCGGTCTTCGTGAAGTCACCGAGCGGCAACGGCTCGGCGCTCTTCGGCGTGGTCGTCACGCTGTCGTAGTGCTGGCTGCCGATCGGTATGGAGCCGAACAGTGTCGTGCTGCTCGTGACGCCGACACGGGTCACGACATTGTCGAGCCCGCTCGTCCACACATAGCGCTGGCCCGCCACCGGATCGTAATGCGTCAGACGGTCCGCACCCTTGGCGTCGACGGTCCCGAGCAGGACCTCCTTGCCGTTGACGAGGGCGAGTTCCTCGATCTTCACCTCGTCGCCGAGGCGCGTGTAGCGCGTCGTCAGCGGCCGTTCGCGGGGTACGTCGTTCGGATCGGCCGGATCGTCGCTGATCCGCATGCGGGCTGTATCCGTGATCAGCAACGTGCCTTCGATGCCATTGCCGGTATCAAGGCTGTTGACGACGAGCTGGCGGCGGGTGTCGTTCTGGATGCCGATCCGGCCATAGCCGTCGAGCACTTTCAGGTGACCGCCACCGGTGCTCAGGATTTCGCCGAAGAGCTGCATGTAGCCGCCCTGCACACGCACACCTTCGAGCTCGATCTGGTCGCTTTCCGGATCGTAGAACGCTGCGATCGTCCCCTTCGGATCGCTCAGGAACGCCGAGAGTTGCTGCTTGTCGCTCGCCGGTGTCTCGCCGCGGGCCTTCGCCGCGAGGTAATCGGTGCGGAAGAGATCCATTGCGTCGTCGAGATCGTCGTCCAGCACGAGCCGCCAGTCCGGGATCCCGCTCTGCACCGTGCCATTGATGTTCAGATAGCGCGCACTGATGAAGACGTTGTTGCCGGCGATGATCGAGCCCGAGCCCGGTTTCGTACCGGAAGCCGTCGCCGACGCCGGCTTGTTTTTCTCGTTGGCGTCCGCAATGGTTTTCCACTGCACGCGCGGGTCGTTGGCGGTGCCACCGATGTTGTACAGGCCGTTGACGTAGGCCTGCACGAAGTCGCCGCCGGCGTCGATGTCGATCGTGTCGGCGGTGATGCGCGGGCCGGATTCGAAATCGGTGCCGACCACCATCACGCTGCCGCGCAGGTTGTTCACGCGCACGGTGCCGTTGAGGTTCGTGATGTCATCGGTGATCTGGATGTCCGGTGCGCGACCGGCGCTGCCATCGGACTGCGCCAGTGGTACGTAGGTGTTGAGGATTTCTATCACCGGTTCGCTGCCGGCGCCGCCACTCGCGATGCGCGAGAAGTGCACGGCCTCGCCAGCGACCGGCGCGCTGCGCAGCGCGATGTCGCTGTTGGTGCGCACGCGCGCGCCGTTGAAGGTGAGACGGCCACCGGCGTCTTCGATCATCAGGCTGCCGAGGCGGACGTTCTTCGCACTGTCGTTCACGATGCGGATCGAGGCGTCGCCCGGCGCATCGAGGGTACCACCACCGACCAGCGACCCTGCGGTGATCGCGACGTCGCCACCACGCGCACGAACGGGATCCAGCGTGATGAAATCGGCCAGCACTTCCTCGACCGGCACCAGATCGGCACCGGGATCGGTATCCGCGGCGTTCGTGTAGCCGAGGTCACGGAGCTGGCGCCGCACACGCAGGGATTCGTTCTCGTAGGCGGCCTGTGCTTCCGCGTTGCCGTCATAGGCAGCCGCAAGCGTCTCGAAGCGCTCGAGATCCCGCAGCAGGTTCTGGACCAGGTCCTCGGTGCTCGAGGTGTAGGTGACACCCTCGGTCTGGGCGGTGATGTTGCCGTGACGGTCGAGGACCAGCGACTGCGCGTGCTGGATGCCGGCCGCGACATCGCCGTTGACTCGCGCGAGCGCGACATTGCGTAGCGTGCTGCTGCCGGCGCGGATGTCGAGCGAGACGTCGCCGCCGCCGAAGAGGTTGCTGAAGAAACTCGCGATCGCGGCGAGGATTTCGCGATAGAGATCCTTGCCGATGCCCTGGCCGTCGGCGGAGACGAACCCGCGATCGGCAATCAGCGCGATGTCCTCGACCGAGTCGACGCGCCCGCCGGCCGCGACGTCGACGGTCGTGTAGTGGTTTGCGACCGCATCGGCGTTGGGATCGGTCTCGACCGGGAACGCGGTCTTGTTGTAGAGATCGGTGCGCGCGATGGCGTGCAACGCATCGGACGCGCCATTCGCGTCGCGTCCGGCAGCGAGTGTGATGTCACCTTCGGCCCGGATGCGGGCGCCGCTCGCGATGCCGACGGTGCCATAGGCATCGATGATCGACGTCGAATTGCCCTCCGCCGCGCCGGCGAGCCCGTAGGTCTTGGCGTTCGCACTCGCCAGGCTGCTGCCACGATT
>JADZCB010000206.1 GCA_020851775.1 Gammaproteobacteria bacterium | reverse complement strand
GGCCCGACTCGTCGCCTCCGCACGCGACCGCCGCAAGGCGGGCAAATGCGTGATCGAAGGCGATCATCTGGTGGCCGCGTACGCCGAGCGACACGGCGCCCCCGAGACGATCGTCGTCGCCGAGCCGTATCTTGCGCGCGCCGGCATCGACGGCCTTGCACGGCGCTTCGACGATCGCACGCTCGTCGTGCCCGAGGCGCTGTTCGAAGAGCTCGCCGTGCTGCCGTCGGGCGTGGGCATCCTCGCCGTCGTGCCGACGCCGCGCCCGGCGGCGTCGCAGGGACGATCGTTCTGCCTGCTGCTCGAGGACGTGCAGGACCCCGGCAACGTCGGCTCGATGCTGCGCACGGCCGCGGCAGCGGGCGTCGAGGAAGCGTGGCTCTCGCGCGGCTGCGCGTTCTCCTGGTCGCCGAAGGTGCTGCGCGCCGGAATGGGAGCGCACTTCGCGCTCGACATCCACGAGGACGTCGACGTCGCCGGATGGGCTCGCGGCTATCGTGCGCGTGGCGGGACGGTGATTGCGATGGTGCGCGAGGGCGGCGCAAGCCTGTTCGACATTGCGCTCGAGCGGCCGCTCGCGATCGCGATCGGCAACGAAGGGGCCGGGCTCTCTCAGGCGCTCGTCGACGCGTCGAGCGTGCGCGCGACGATCCCCATGCCGGGCGCGGTCGAGTCGCTCAACGCCGCGGCCGCAGCAGCCGTCGCGCTGTTCGAGTGCGTGCGGCGCGTCAGGGAAACTGGGTGACGCCGGAGAGCTGGCCGCTTTCCGTGCAGCCGCCGCCCGCGTCCGACAACCACTGCGCTTCGAAGCCTCCGGGCGTGGGGCGGAGATTGTAGATTCGCGCCGGCGCATTCCAGCCGTCGGTGCAGGTGTACGTCGCGTTGTCCACGGTGAGCAGCTTCCCCGTCTGCACTGCGATTCCCTGCATGCGGCAAACGAGCGCGCCGGTCGACGTCGAGATCTGGTCGATGCGGATGTCACCGGTCGCCGTCGCGTGCAGGATCTCGATCTGCTTGGTCTCGATGATCGAGCCCGACGCGGCGCAGCCGCTGCGCCTGCCCGACACACCGCCGATGTAGAGTCCTGCGACCGTCAGCGGCGCGAGCGTAATGCGCTCGATCGTCTTCGTGACGGCGACACCGTCGACGGTGTAGGCCAGCGTTCCTGTCGTCGACGACGTTCCGGTGAACGACGCGGTGCCGGCCGGCGCGCTCGTGTATCCGCTCCATGCCGGCGCGCCGAAGTACGTTCCTGTCGTCCGGAACAGCGTGCCGGTGAATCGTTCCCGCGTGCCATCGCGCGCAAGCAGCGCGGCAAGCCATGTGGGCCTGCCATCGTTGCCGTACACATAGAACGTGACGTAGATCGAATGGTGCTGCTGTTGCAGGTTCGCGCCCCACCCCGGCTCCGCGGGCGTCCACCAGGTGTCGGTGAAGTCGATGTCGCCGCGCGCGGGAAGCGTGACGAGTGCGAGAAGAAGCGGCAGCGATGCGCGGCGGATCCGGTCGATCATCGGCGAAGCGGGGAGATCTCGATCCGCGATTCTAACGTCGCCGCGTGCGTCGCGATGTCGGCTGCGCGCGGCAGCGATGGCTGCGCACCGTCGCGGGTGCACGCGAGCGCGCCCGCTGCAGCGGCCCGCGCAAGCGCGCGCGCGGTCGGCGCCCCCTGGGCGAGCGCCGCGGCGAGCACGCCCACGAACGCGTCGCCGGCAGCGACGGTGTCGACGACCTCGACGGCCAGCGCGGGAACGCGATAGAACCGCTCGCCCTCGGCGGCAACGGCGCCTTTCGCTCCCAACGTGACGCATGCCAGCACCGCGGGGCCGGCGGCCAGTGCGCGGACGAAGCGCTCGGGCGCGGTGTCCTCGCCGAACGCCGCGGCGACGGCTTCGCACTCTGCCGCGTTGACGACGAGCACGTCGACGGCGTCGCGCCATCCGGCGTCGACCTGCGTCGCCGGCGCGGCGTTCAATACCACCCGCGCGCCGAGCGCGCGTGCGCGTCGGGCAAGTGCGAGTGCTTGCGCCTGCGGCGTCTCGAGTTGAAGCAGCACGATCGTGGTCGGGCCCAGCAAGGCGCCGGGCACGTCCTCGCTTCGCACGTGCGCATTCGCGCCGGCAACGATCGTGATCGCATTTTCGCCGCGCGCGTCGACGTGGATGACGGCGACGCCGGTCGGCGTGTCGGCGACGGTACGCACGACGACGTTCACGCCGTCATCGCGCAGGAGCTCGAGCGCGGAAGCGGCGAACGCATCGTGGCCGACGGCGCCGAAAAGGGAAACCTCCGCGCCCGCACGCCTCGCCGCCAGCGCCTGGTTCGCGCCCTTGCCGCCGGGGCTGGTGGTGAACGCGAGGCCCGCGAGCGTCTCGCCCGCGCGCGGAAGGCGCTCGACGCGCGCGACGAGGTCGACGTTGATCGAGCCGAGGACGACGATCATCGAACGGGGATATCCGGGATCAGGATGCTTGCGGCGCCGGTGCGGGGCGCGCGAGCCGTCGCCGACTCTACGACAAACCTCCGCTGCCTGCGATAGCCGGTCGCGGCGGCGTCCTACGGTGCCGCGCCGCCGCGTGCATTACGCTGGATCGGCGGCAGAGTCCCAACGGGAGGCACGACGATGACGCAAGGCGGCGGGGCAGTGGTGACGGCCGTGTTCGACGACGGCACCGGCGTCGAGCGCGCGTGCGAGGCGGCCGTCGAGCGCGGCTACGGTGTCGACGATCTCAACGTCGTCATGTCCGACGCGACGCGCCGGCGCGAGTTCGCGCGACCGGGCGACATGCCGGCGGAGCTCAAGCGGAAGTCGGCGGAGGGCGGCCAGCTCGGCCGCGGCCCGGCCGGCCCGCACGCGGGGCTCGCGATCTCGGTGGTTGCAGCGGTCACGGCGGCGCTCGCGATTCCGGCACTCGGCCTCGTCGCGGCAGGTCCGCTCGCGGTGGCGCTCGCCGGCGCGGGTGCTGCGGGCGTCGCGGCGACGCTGGTTGGCGCGCTCGCCGACTGGGGATTGCCCGAAGAGCGCGTTCGGCACTACGACCGCGCGATTCGCGACGGCGCGATCCTGGTCGGGGTCGAGGCGCGCTCGCAGGAGGACGCCCGCGCGCTCGCTCGATGCTGGCAGGCGCTCGGCGCGCGCGACGTATACACCTGAGGCGTGTCGCGTTTCGCTAGTGCTGCGCGTGCGGCTTCGCGGCCGGCGCGCTCGGCGCTTCCTTCCCGAAATAGATGTCCCGCGTGCCGACCGTGTATCCGGCCTCCAGCGCGCCGATGGCGAGCAGCGTGACCAGCAACAGCGGAGGCACGACGATCGCGTACACCAGCGCGAGCCGCTCCCAGACCATGTGCATGAAGACGGCGACGATCAGGCCGGCCTTCAGGAACATGAAGATGACGATGAGCGACCAGCGCAGGAATCCCTGCAGGTGGAAATAGTCGACGAGGTACGAGGCGATCGACAGGACGAACAGCAGCCCCCATATCTTGAAGTAGATGCCGAGCGGGTGCTGCTGCCCCTGCTCGTGCGCGGCCGCGTGGCCCGCGTCGTGCGCGTCCCCGTGTGCCGTCGGTGCGTGCGCGTGTGTGGCCATGGCCGCCTACCAGAGATAGAAGAACGCGAAGATGAACACCCAGACGAGATCGACGAAGTGCCAGTACAGGCCCATCGTCTCGACGATCTCGTAATTGCCGCGGCGCCCGGTGAGGAAACCGGGGCGGTTGGCGTCGAGGTCGCCGCGCCGGACCTTGGCTGCGACGATGATGAGGAAGATGACGCCGATGGTGACGTGCGTGCCATGGAAGCCGGTGATCATGAAGAAGCACGAGCCGAACTGCGCCGCGCCCCAAGGGTTGCCCCACGGCCGCACGCCTTCCATGATGAGCTTCGTCCACTCGAAAGCCTGCATGCCGACGAACGTCGCGCCGAGCGCAGCCGTCGCGACGAGGAGCCAGAACGTCGTCTTGCGGTCCTTGCGATACCCGTAGTTCACGGCGAGCGCCATCGTGCCGCTGCTGCTGATCAGCACGAACGTCATGATGGCGATCAGGAGCAGCGGGACGCTCTGCCCGAACAGCGTCAGCGAGAACACCTCGCTCGTGTTCGGCCACGGCGTCTGCGTCGAGCCGCGCACCGTCATGTACGAGATCAGGAAGCTGCCGAAGATGAACGTGTCGCTGACGAGGAAGATCCACATCATCGGCTTGCCCCAGGGGACGTTCTTGAACGCCCGCTGGTCCGACGAGAAGTCGGCGGCGATGGCCTGCAGCGCCGTCGGGTCGGCGCGCAGCGCGCCCGCGGTTCCGATCGCTTCGTGGGGTGCCATGGCTTTGCGTGGCCTCCGTTGACGAGTCGCTGTTGCGCCTTGCTTCTACGCCGCCGGCGACGTGCAGAGGGCGAGGCCGAGCGCCGGCGAGACGAGCACGGCGAAAAGCGCGATCCACACGGCGAGCAGGAAGTGCCAGTAGATCGCGCACAGCTCGACGCCCAGCGTCACCTTCGCCGGCGGATCGCGACGGCCGAGCCGCGCGAACGCACGCGCCCAGGCGACGAGCCCGCCCAGCACATGCACGCCGTGCACGGCGGTCAGGAGGTAGAAGAAGCCGGTCGCGGCACTCGAGTCGACGAAGTAGCCGGCATCGACCAGCTGCTTCCAGACGACGAGCTGACCGAGCACGAACGCCAGCGACAGCCCGCCGCCGACGACCAGCCCGGTGCGGATGCCATCGACGGCGCCGCGGCGCGCCGAGACGACCGCCCAGTGCATCGCGATGCTCGCCACGACCAGGATCGCGGTGTTCCACGTGAGGATGCGCGGCTCGGGCAGCGGCGCCCAGTCGAGGTAGCGGATGCGCATCGCGTAGGCGCTGACGAACAGCGCGAACAGCGAGGTCGCCACGCCGAGGAACACGATCAGCGCGACCTTCTGCGTCGGCCGCGACAGCACGCCGACCTGCACCTCGGACGCCGCCGCCTGTGCGACCCACGGCTGCACGCCGACGCTCTGGCGGAACAGCCAGAAGACGATCGCGCCCATGATGGCCGCGAGGAAGACGAGTCCGATGGTCATGACGCGCCCGCCGGCGATGCCCTGTCCCACGCGCCCGCCGCGACTTCGTTCGGGGCGACGTTTTGCGGGATGTAGTCGACCGCGACGCCCGGCACGCTGTAGTCGTACGGCCAGCGATAGACGACCGGCAGGTTCCTGCCGAAGTTGCCGTGCGTCGGCGGCGTCTCGGGCGTCTGCCACTCGAGCGTGGTCGCGCGCCAGGGATTGCCCCCGGAGGGCCGCCCGCGGAAGTAGCTGTAGACCAGGTTGAAGATGAACAGGACCTGCGCGGCGCCGACGATCAGCGCCGCGACGGTGATCGCCACGTTGAGCGAATGCGCCGAATCGGGGATGAAGTTCGTGCCGGTGATCGCGTAATAGCGCCGCGGCACGCCCATGAAGCCGAGGTAGTGCATCGGGTAGTAGATCGCGTAGCTGCCGATGAAGCTCACCCAGAAGTGGATGCGGCCCCACCCGTCGTTCAGCATGCGTCCGGTGATCTTCGGGTACCAGTGGTAGATGGCGCCGAACACGACGAGGATCGGCGCGATCGCCATCACCATGTGGAAGTGCGCGACGACGAACATCGTGTCGGACAGCGGCAGGTCGATCGTGACGTTGCCGAGGAACAGTCCGGTCAGCCCGCCGTTGATGAACGTGAAGATGAAGCCGATCGCGAACAGCATCGGCACGGTGAAGTGGATGTTGCCGCGCCACAGCGTCAGCACCCAGTTGTAGACCTTGATCGCCGTGGGCACGGCGATGATCAGCGTCGTCGTGGCGAAGAAGAACCCGAAGTACGGGTTCATGCCGCTCACGTACATGTGGTGCGCCCAGACGATGAACGACAGTCCGCCGATGATGAGGATCGCCCAGACCATCATGCGGTAGCCGAAGATGTTCTTGCGCGCGTGCGTGCTGATGAGGTCGGAGACGATGCCGAACGCCGGCAGCGCGACGATGTACACCTCCGGATGCCCGAAGAACCAGAACAGGTGCTGGAACAGCACCGGGCTGCCGCCCTGGTAGGCGGCCTGCTGGCCCTTGCTCACGAGCGCCGGCATGAAGAAGCTGGTGCCGAGCAGCAGGTCGAGCAGCATCATGATGCAGCTCACGAGCAGGGCGGGGAAGGCGAGGAGCGCGAGGATCGTCGCCATGAAGATGCCCCACACGGTCAGAGGCAGCCGCATCATCGTCATGCCGCGCGTGCGCGCCTGCAGCACGGTGACGACGTAGTTGAGGCCGCCCATCGTGAAGCCGATGATGAAGAAGGTCAGCGAGACGAGCATCAGGATGATTCCCCACGTCGCGCCCGGCGTGCCGTCGAGGATCGCCTGCGGCGGATACAGCGTCCAGCCGGCGCCGGTGGGGCCGCCGCTGACGAAGAAGCTCGCCGCGAGGAGCAGCACCGCGAACAGGTACACCCAGTACGACAGCATGTTCACGTACGGGAACACCATGTCGCGCGCGCCGACCATCAGCGGGATCAGGTAGTTGCCGAAGCCGCCGAGGAACAGCGCCGTCAGCAGGTACACGACCATGATCATGCCGTGCATGCTGACGAACTGCAGGTAGTTCGACGGGTTGATGAACGCGAACTCGTTGGGCCATGCAAGCTGCAGGCGCATCAGCCACGAAAGCACGAGCGCCACGAGCCCGATGCCGATCGCCGTGGACGCGTACTGCACGGCGATGATCTTCGCGTCCTGGCTGAAGACGTACTGCCCGAGCCAGGTCTTCGGATGGTAGAGCTCGACCTCGCCGACCTCGGCCGGCGGCGCATAGTCGGTTTCGTCGTGGGCAACGTAGGTGGACATCGCGCTTTCCCTGTATTCCCGTCTCCGCCGGAGCCGGGC
>JADZCB010000205.1 GCA_020851775.1 Gammaproteobacteria bacterium | reverse complement strand
GCGGCGTTCGGGATGGCGATGCGCCTGCTCGTCGATGGCCTGTGGGGGCTCGCAGAGGACTGGCAGCAGATGCTGGTGATTCTCTCGGTGCTGTCGATGGCGGTAGGCAATATCCTCGCAATCGCGCAGACGAATCTGAAGCGGATGCTCGCCTACTCGACGATCGCGCACATGGGCTATCTGCTGCTCGGCATGTTGTCGGCGACGGCCTCGGGGTACGCGGCGTCGATGTTCTACGTGACGATCTATGCGTTGATGAGCATGGGCGCATTCGGGCTGATTGTGCTGATCAGTACGCGCCACCAGGAGAACGACGAAATCCAGGACGTCTGCGGGCTCGCGCGCCGCAGCCCGTGGTTCGCATTCGTCATGTTGATCCTGATGTTCGCGATGGCGGGCGTACCGCCGTTTGCCGGCTTCTGGGCCAAATGGTTCGTCCTGAAGGAAGTCGTGCAGGCCGACTACGTCTGGCTCGCCGCCGTCGCGGTGATGTTCTCGCTGATCGGCGCGTTCTACTACCTGCGCATCGTCAAGCTGATGTATTTCGACGAGCCGGTACGCCCGCAGCTAGTCGAAGCGAGCCCGGACCTCAAACTGGTGCTCTCGGTCAACGGACTCGCAGTGCTGGCACTCGGGCTTGCGCCGAGCGCGCTGATGTCCGTCTGCGTGTCTGCGACGCTGCCGTATCTGCCCTGGTAGCGTAGTGCTTGCCGGCGCCCGGGGGTGGCACCCACTCAGTGACCGATATTTACGCTCAGCTATATTTCCACGGAGAGCACGCAGGACACGGAGAAAGAGGAGATTTGATTCGCGAGTCTCCGTGGCGGCCGCATGTTCTCTGCTCCGTGCTCCCCGTGGCTGGATGCAACGGCGCACCCGCTGGCACAGCCGATCTGCGCCAGCAGCTACGCAGGCGACGTCAGGCGCTCGCCCATCCGGACCGGCACGCCGTTACCGAGGTCGGGACGCCAGATCGGCGCGCCTCGCGGCAGCAGCAGAATCACCGTGGATCCCATGTTGAACCGGCCGAGCTCGGCGCCGCGCGCGTAGGGCGCTGGCTCGCCGAGGGCGAGGCGGCTCACGCGGCGTGACTGGCCCATTAGATCAGGCACGTTGACGCAGGTGAGTTCCATCGCGCTGACGAGCATGGCGCCGACCATCACGATCGCACAACGTCCCCATTCACTGCTGCAATCGAGCACCAGCCGCTCGTTCCGGCTGTAAAGACTCGTGATCACGCGCGAGGTGCGGTCGTTCACCGAGTAGAGTTTGCCGGGTACATAGGTGACGGCATCCACATGCAGGTCGAACGGGGCGTGCACGCGGTGATAATCGCGCGGCGACAGGTAGATGATTGTGTAATGTCCACCGGCGACTGCCGCGCTCGAGACCTCGTCGCCAGCGAGCAGCGTACGGGCGGAGAAATACCTGCCCTTTGCCTGCAGCAGGGTCTCCTGCTCCAACACGCCGATCTGACTGATGGTGCCGTCGGCCGGGCTGACGACCGCATGGGCGCTCGCGTCGATCGGCCGGGCGTCGGCACGCAATGCGCGAGTGAAGAACTGGTTGAAACTGCGGTAGCCCGCCACCTGCTCGGCCGTCGTCAGATCGACGCGGTACGCGGCGCAAAACGCCTTGATTGCCAGCGGCACGATCGCACCTTCGAGGCGCGTCAGCCGGTTGACGAGCGCCGACAGCACCCGCTGTGGCAGCAGATGCTGCGGGAACACCCGTAAGGTATCGAGCAGGCTCATCGCACGCCCGCTCAGGGCGCGTCGCTGGCGACCGTAATCGTGACTTTCGTCGATGCGCCACCACAACCGAGTACGAGGTCGACGCCTTCGCCGGCCCGTGGCAGTGCCGCCTGAGGCCCCATCAGCATGCCGTGCAGCGCACCCGGTGCGAGCAACACACGTTGGCCCGGTGCGAGCGACAGATGTGCGACGTGCCGCATGCTGACGCGGGTGCCGTCCTGAATCGTCTCGTGCAGCATGCCGTGCGCAAATGCGGGGCTCGTGAGGCTGTCGAGGACCAGCGGCGCCGTACCGCTGTTCGTCAGTGTCATGTAGACGGCAACGGCCGAAGCCCCCGGCGGAGGTTCGCGTATCCAGGCTTCCGTCACCGTCAGGCCTTCGCAGGCACTGGCGGCAGACGCCGCGACGAAGGTGTACAGCGCCGCGAGGCGATACAGACGAGCTCCGAGGCGCTTCATGCTTCGTCCTCGACGAAAGCCATGATCGCGCGCACGCGCGTGGCAATGTCGGCGGCATCGTGTGGCAGCCCTATCACGCTCAGTACGCGCAACGTCGGGTCGACGACAAAAATAGAAGCCGTGTGATCCATCGAGTAGTCTCCTGCGCCGCTTCCCGGCACTTTGGCATAGATGACCCCGAGCTGACGGGCCAGGCCGGACAGCCCGTCGCCCTCGCCGGTCGCAGCACGAAATGCCGGGTCGAAATGTTTGACGTAGCGCGCGAGGATCTCGGGCGTGTCGCGCGCGGGGTCGACCGACACGAACAGCACCTGACCGGTACTCGCGAAAGCAGAATCGGCGTCGAGTCGTTGTTTGGCCTGTTTGAGTACCGCGAGCGTGCCCGGGCAGACGTCGGGGCAGTGCGTGAAGCCGAAGAAGACGAGCGTCCAGCGGTTGCGCAGATCGCTTTCCGTCAGCGGCCGGCCATCGTCGCCAGTCAGTGTGAAGCCGGTGATCTGGGGTGGATCCGGCCACAGCAGACCCGGAACTTCGGGCTGGCGACCCGTTTTCCAGATGGCAAACAACAGGCCGGCCGCGAGAGCGGCGAAGGCCGTGATTGCGAGCAGGACATTGGCGCGGTGGCGCGGCGGTATGGTCGTCATGTCGGCGCATTATAGCCGTCCGGTGACGGTTCGGGCGCTGGCCCCGGCGATCGGCCTGCTAGACTATGTGCGCAGTCGCCGCCGGCGCCATCGCGACACAGGGACATGACCGACGCCGCTTCTCCGCCGCAAAAGCTCGGCAAATACGAGATCCATCACGAAATCGGCCGCGGCAGCATGGGTGTCGTCTATGCGGCCTTCGATCCCTACGTCGGGCGTCCTGTCGCGGTGAAGGTGGCAATGGCGGACGCGCTGAGAAGCGGGGACGCGGGCGAGCGCTTCCGCAGAATGTTCTTCAACGAGGCCCATACCGCCGGAATGCTGAGGCATCCGAACATCCTTGACATCTTCGACGCCGGTCTCGATGGCGACAAGTGCTACATCGTCATGGAACTCATCGAAAATGGCGATACGCTGCGCAGCTACTGTCGCAGCGAGAATCTGCTGCCGGTGCACCAGGTCGCCGAAATCATGTTCCGCTGCGCGAAGGCGCTCGACTACGCGCACCGCCAGGGCGTGATTCACCGTGATATCAAGCCGTCGAACATCCTGCTGACGCAGGACATGGACGTGAAGATCGCCGATTTCAGCATCGCGCACATCAATCGGGCCGACATGTCGCAGACGATGCCGATGGGCTTCGTGGGCTCGCCCCGCTACATGTCGCCGGAACAGATTCAGGAAGACACGATATCGGGGCAGACCGATCTGTTTTCGCTGGGCATCGTCGCCTACGAGATGCTGACGGGTCATCATCCGTTCGGCGGCGAGACGTTCTCCAACCTGATTCATCGCGTGATCAACGAAGACCCGACACCGATGAGCCAGTTCCGGCCGGATCTGCCGCCGATGCTCGAGCGCATCGTCCACCGTGCACTCGAAAAAATGCCTGAGCGGCGCTATCGCATGGGTATCGATCTCGCGTCCGATCTCAGCATGGCCTTCACGCATCTAGAACGCCCGCAGGAGGATATCCCGGCACGCGAGAAATTCGAGCTCATCAAATGCCTGGATTTTTTCCGTGGCTTTCCCGACACCGACCTCTGGGAAATCATCCGTGCAAGTGTCTGGCTCGAAGCCGATACCGATGAGGTCCTCGTCCACGAAGGCGGTATCGACGATGCCTTCTTCATCATTACCGCCGGCAGCGTCGAAGTGTCCAAGGAAGGGGTCTTTCTGTATAACCTCCGCGCCGGGGATTGCTTCGGTGAAATGAGCTATCTCAACAAGATTCCCCGCACGGCGACGGTTACTGCGACTGGGCCGCTGTCGCTGATGAAGATCAATCCGACGCTGATCGAGCAGGTGTCGCTCGATTGTCAGCTTCGCTTCTACAAGATTTTCCTGCGCGTTCTCACCGAGCGCCTGTCGCGTACGACAGAGCGGGTGGTGCGCGGGTGATGCTCGGCTGAATTCACCAGTCCGTCAGATGGGACGGTCACGAACTCCGGATCTCCGCGCGAGATAGCGCTCCATCAGTCGCGTCGTCGAGCCGTCGTGGATGCCGGGGTGGCCGGCGGCGAGTTCGTCGAGGAGTTTCGCCGCGAGCTGTTTGCCGAGCTCGACACCCCACTGATCGAACGAATTGATCTGCCACAGCACTCCTTGTACGAAGGTCTTGTGTTCGTAGAGCGCGAGCAGCGCACCGAGGGTCGCTGGCGTCAGTTCGTCCATCACGATCGTATTGCTCGGCTGGTTGCCGGGCTGCTCACGATGGATCGCGAGCGTCGGATCGGCACCCGCAGCGCGTAGCGCCTCGCGCGTACGGCCGACCATCAGCGCCTCGCTTTGCGCGAAGCAATTCGCGACCAGCATGTCGTGGTGCCCCTGCACAGCACGCGGATGGCGCAGCGCGAGCATGAAATCGACGGGTACGAGCCGCGTGCCCTGGTGCAGCATCTGGAAGAACGCGTGTTGCACGTTGGTGCCGATGCCGCCCCAGACCACGGGCGCAGTGCCGAGCGGCACCGCCTCGGCATCGAGCGTCACGCGCTTGCCGTTGCTTTCCATCTCGAGTTGCTGGAGATAATCCGGCAGCAGCCGCAGGCGTTCGTCGTAGGGCACGATCGCGTGGGTTCCGGCACCGAGAAAATTCGTGTTCCAGAGCCCACACAGCGCCAGCATCACGGGTGCATTATGCGCCAGCGGCGCGCTGCGAAAATGAGCGTCCATCGCGCGCGCACCGGCGAGCAACGCCATGAAACCCGGGTAACCGATGGCGAGCGCGATGGGCAGACCGATCGCCGACCACAGCGAATAGCGTCCTCCGACCCAATCCCACATCGGCAGCACCTTGTCTCGCGCAATGCCGAATTCGACGGCTCGTTGCGGATGTGCAGTGATCGCGAAGAAGTGTGCGGCGATGGCACGCGTGTCGGCAGCGAAATGCGCGAGTATCCAGGCCTGTGCGCTCAGCGCGTTCAGGGCCGTCTCCGGCGTCGTGAACGATTTCGACGCGACGATGAACAGTGTCGTTGCCGGATCGAGCTGGCACAGGACGCGATCGATGTCGCCCCCGTCGACGTTCGAGACGAAATGCACGCGCACGGCACCGGTATGGACGTACCGGAGGGCATCGACGACGAGCTGCGGCCCGAGGTGCGAGCCGCCGATGCCGAGATTGACGACATCGGTGATGCGGGCGCCGCCATGACCACGCCAGCGGCCGTCGAGCACGTCGTCCACCACCTCGCGCAGGCGCGTAAGTGTCGCGCGGATTTCCGGGCCGACCGGGCGACCATCGACGCACGCGACATCGTCGTCCGGATCGCGCAAGGCCGTATGCAGGGCCGCGCGTCCTTCGGTCGGGTTGACTGTGCCACCCCGGAACAGGTCTTCGATGCGTGCGGGGAGGGCGCGTGCGTGGGCCAGCGCGAGCAATGCGTCGCGCGCGGGCGCGTCAAGTAATTGCTTCGAGTGGTCGAAACAGAGGCCTGCGGCGTCGATGGTCCACGCATCCGCCCGTGCGGGATCCACGAAAAGACCGTCGATGCGTCCGGCACTCAGGCGCCGGGCGTGTGCGAACAGACACTCGACGAGCGGCTCGTGGGTGGCAGAAGTGGCGGTGTCCATGTCCTTGCCTCATGCGCTGGGGTGCGTCGTCGAGCACCCGATTTACCGACAGGGCTTTGATCTTAGCGTGATATTCTTGCATCCGGCAGCCAAACGCCGGCGCGAAAGGGCCCTCGCACGATGATTACCGCTCCGCTGACCCGTCTGGGCAAGTACGAGGTGTTGCGCGAGATCAGCCGCGGCAGCATGGGCACTGTCTACCTCGGTCACGATCCCTACACCGATCGCCCCGTCGCACTGAAAGTTGCGCATGCCGAACAGCTCCAGGACGAAGAATCCGGCGATCGCTATCGCAAGATGTTCTTCAACGAGGCGCACACGGCCGGGCGTCTGACGCACCCGAATATCGTCGGCATCTACGATGCCGGCATCGACGAAGATGTCTGTTACATCGTCATGGAGTATGTCGAAGGTGGACAGACGCTCAAGCACCATTGCCGGCCCGAGCGTCTGCTGCCGATGGAGAAGGTCGTCGAGATTGCCTTCATGTGCGCGCGGGCGCTCGACTACGCGCACAGCCTGGGGGTGATTCATCGCGACATCAAACCGACGAACATCCTGCTGACCCGGGATATGAGTGTGAAGCTCGCGGATTTCAGCATCGCGCACCTTTCGAAGCTCGATGCGACCGGGACGATGCCGCTCGGCCTGGTCGGTTCGCCGCGCTACATGTCGCCGGAGCAGATCAACGAGGACTACGTCACCAACCAGACCGATCTGTTCTCGCTCGGTATCGTGCTGTTCGAACTGCTCACGGGGCGACATCCGTTCCAGGCAGAAAACTTCTCGCGCCTCGTTCAGCGCATCCTGAACGAAGAACCGCCGAAGGCATCGGAGCTGCGTACGGATGTGCCGCCGGAGCTCGAACGCATCCTCGGCAGGGCGCTCGCGAAGGATCGCGCCGACCGCTACCCGATAGGCGGGGAAATGGCGGCCGATCTCGCGCAGGCCTTCGATGCGCTGCTCCAGGTGCCGCGCGAGCGCATCGACGAGCGTGAGAAATTCACCGCGGTCAAACAACTCGAATTCTTCGTCGGTTTCCCGGACGCCGAGATCTGGGAGATCGTGCGTGCCGGTCAGTGGAACAACTACCGCAACCACGCCGAGATCATTCTCGAAGGCGAGCTCGACGATTCCTTCTACATCATCGTCCACGGCGAGGTGATGGTCAGCAAGAGCGGCAAGGAGCTGCGCTCGCTCTATGCAGGGGATTGCTTCGGCGAAATGGGCTATCTCGCGAAAACGAAACGCACGGCGACGATCACGGCGCGTGGGCCGACCTCGCTGCTGAAACTCAACTCGACGGTCATCGGCCAGGCGTCGATGAATTGTCAGGTGCGCTTTCTCAAGGTGTTTCTGCGCACGCTGATTCACCGCCTTTCCGTAACGACCGAACGGATGTCGCAGGAACTCTGATCGATGCGCCCGGGACTGCTCGGCCTCGCATTGCTGTCCGCGAATGCTGCGGCAGGGGACTTGCCGCGAATCAAGCTGCCTCCGGGTTTCGACATTGCCGTCTATGCCGATGGTGTCCCGAACGCGCGCCAGTTGACACGCAGCCCGAGCGGCGTCGTCTATGCCGGAACGCGCGAGGACGGCGGCGTTTATGCCATCGTCGATCGTGATGGTGATTTCGTCGCCGACGAAGTAAAGGCGGTCGCGCGCGATCTCGACATGCCCACTGGCGTGGCCTGGCACGACGGCAGTCTCTATGTCGCAGAGGTCGGTCGTATCCTGCGCTACGACGGCATCGACACGAAGCTGAACGACCCGCCCGCGCCCGTCGTCGTACACGACGCGCTGCCACGCGATCGGCATCATGGTTGGAAATTCATCGATTTCGGTCCTGATGGTCTGCTCTACGTACCGGTCGGCGCGCCCTGCAACGTGTGTGTCCGTGCGCCGCCGTACGCGACGATTCAGCGCATGCGGCCCGACGGTACCGGGCGCGAGACCTATGTGGCCGGCGTCCGCAATTCGGTCGGCTTCGCGTGGCGACCCGGCACCGACGAGCTGTGGTTCACCGACAACGGGCGCGACATGCTCGGCGATGACGTGCCGTCCTGCGAATTGAACCGCGTGACGGCGCCGGGACAGCATTTCGGTTTTCCGTTCGTGCACGGCGGTGATGTCCCGGATCCCGACTACCATGCGCCACGCGACGCACCGCCGTTCGTTCCGCCTGTCGTGAAACTTGGCCCGCACGTTGCGCCGCTCGGCGTGCTGTTTTACACCGGGACGCAGTTTCCGCCTGCCTACCGCGGTTCGCTGCTGATCGCCGAGCACGGATCCTGGAATCGCAGCAAACCCATCGGCTATCGGGTCGCGCGTGTCAGTGTCGATACGCGCGGAGAAATCACCGGACACGAGATCTTTGCGAGCGGCTGGTTCGACGGCCGTGAAGTGCATGGCCGCCCGGTCGATCTGGAGCTGCTGGCAGATGGCTCCGTGCTGTTGTCGGACGACGAGGCCAATCGCATTTACCGTATCAGTTACTCCGGACCCTGATCGAGAGATCGATGAACGACACGCGCTCACCTGCCGCACACATGGTTGCGCGCCTGCGCAGCGGGGCCGACGTCGATGCGACCAGTGCCGACGTGCAGCAACGGTATGAAGCATGGGCGCGCCGTGAGACCTGGCATTTGCGGCACGACGCGGTACCGCTCGTCGTCGGCCACGAGCCGTCGAGCTGGCCGGCATACGTCGAGGCAAACGACTGCGCAACGCTCGCCGATGAACTGAGCCGTGAGCTGGCGCGCGATCTCGGCGTCGACGAGGGAGCGCATATCATGCCTCTCGCGATCCGGCGCTGGGCACAGGATACCGAGGTGCGTCTGCCGGTGGCGCTGTCGCGTCTGCTCGATTTCATCGCGAGCGTGCTGCCGCAGGGCGGTCCGGGCGATATGGCCGCAAGCGAAGTCGAACTGTTGCGCGCGCAGGAACGTGAAACGCTGCTCGGCGCTGCGTTGATGCTCGTGACCCGGGATCAGGCTGCGTGTCGCGATGAGGACGGCTGCTATTCGCCGGCGATCATCGCGCGTCTGATCCTCGCGCGTGCGCTGCTGTGGTTCCCGCTCGCGCCGCCGACGCTCGACGAAGCCGCAATTGCGGCGCTGGTCGCCCGCTGGATCATGCCGTCCGGCGCGCCGATAGCCAACGCCGGGGGCGCTGGCGGAATCTGAGCGCGCGCGGTCCCTTCCGCTGAAGCGCCCATCCACCTGCTGGTGGATGGGCGTGCTGCCGAACGAACTACCACTCGCGTCCCGCGTCGCTCACGCCGCCGCGTTGTTGCGCCGGCGCAGGGTCGCCATGCCGACGATCGCGCTGCCCAGGAGCCACGCCGTCGCCGGCAGCGGCACCGGCTGCACCTGCAGGTTGCCGTCGGCACCGAGCACGAGATCACCGGCCTG
>JADZCB010000204.1 GCA_020851775.1 Gammaproteobacteria bacterium | reverse complement strand
GGGATGCGCGGTGATGAAGGCGAGCCCGAGGCGGGCGAGCAGTGCCTGGCGATAACGCGAAGAGGAAGCGAGCACCAGCGGCGGTGCGGCGGCGGTCATCGAGGCGGCTCCGATGGATGGCGGGGACGGTCGTTTGAAAGCCCAGCCATTTTACGGACTTGCAAGTTCCCGTATACTCCCGCGCCCAATGCGGGACAAGCTGCCTGAACAGATCGATCCGAGGCGCTTGGCGCACCAGGCCGCGCGACTCGCGGGCGTGGTTCCCGCCGCCGACTTGCCGCGCCTCGGCGCGGCGTTCGGGGTCGAGGGCAACGCCGGGTTCGAACTCGCGTTCGGCTTGTCGCCGAGCGGGCGGACGCTCGTCACCGGCGAGATCACGGTGCCGATCGCGGCCACCTGTCAGCGCTGTCTGCGGGCGTACGTGACGACATTGCACGCGGACGTCGATCTCGAAATCGGCGAGTCGCCGCGTGACGCCGAGCAGGATTTCGAGCTGGTGCTGCGGCCCGACGAGCGTCTCGACCTGCGGGCGTTGATCGAGGATGAACTGCTGCTCGCCGCACCGATGATCGCGTTGCACGCGAGCGGTGAATGCGCGATGCCCGCGGACACGGGCGACGCGCGAACGGCGGCGGACGGCGACAGGCGCAAGCCGTTCGCCGGGTTGCAGGCGCTGCGGGAGCGTCCGCAGAAGAGCCCGAAGAAATGAAATACGGCTGCAGCGAGTGCACGCGCGGCGGCAGATGAATTCAAGGCAAGGTTTCGAGGAGACACGACCATGGCCGTTCAACAGGACCGCAAGACCCCATCGAAGCGCGGCATGCGCCGCTCGCACGACGCGCTCAAGAGCCCGGCACTGTCGGAAGATCCGACGACCGGCGAGGTGCATCGTCGTCATCATGTGAGCCCGGACGGTTATTACCGCGGCAAGCAGGTGATCGCGAAGAACGACTGAGGCACCGTCCGGCAGGCGGCGCGTGCGAACGCCGCCTGCGGTCCATTGCCGCTCGACGCCGTTTTCCATCACGCCCGCCACGACGCACCCCACGCCACCCGTGATCCGCCTCGCTCTCGATGCGATGGGCGGCGACTTCGGTCCCGAAGTCACCGTTGCCGCAGCCACTGCCGCGCTGCGGCGGCATCCCGAACTGCAACTCGTCCTGGTCGGCGATCGCGACGCGATCCTGCGCGTCAACGACAAGGCAGACAGCGACGACACCCGGCTGACCGTCCAGCACGCACCGCAGAAGGTCGAAATGGACGAACGGCCCTCGAGCGCCCTGCGCAACAAGCGCGAGTCGTCGATGCGCCTGGCGCTGGATCTCGTGCGTGAACGCGCCGCGGATGCCTGCGTCAGCGCCGGCAACACCGGTGCGTTGATGGCCATGGCGCGCTACGTGCTGAAGACGCTGCCCGGTATCGACCGGCCTGCGATCTGCGCGACGATGCCGGGCATCCACGGCACCACGCACATGCTCGATCTCGGCGCAAACGTCGACTCGAGCTCGGAAGAACTGTTCCGCTTCGCCGTGATGGGATCGGTGCTGTGCACGGCGGTCGACAACCGGCCGAACCCGCGCGTCGCGCTGCTGAACATCGGCGAGGAAGAGATCAAGGGCAACGATCGCGTGAAGCAGACGGCGTTGCTGCTCGAACAGAGCTCGTTGAACTACCAGGGCTTCGTCGAAGGCAACGACATCTTCTCCGGCGACATCGACGTGATCGTGTGCGACGGGTTCGTCGGCAACGTCGCGCTGAAAGCGAGCGAAGGCGTCGCCGGGATGCTGATGCACATGGCACGCGAGGAGTTCACGCGCGATGCGCTGTCGAAGCTCGGTGCGCTGTTTGCGCGGCCGGCGCTGCGTCGCCTGCGCGAGCGCGCGGACCCGCGGCGATACAATGGTGCGAGCCTGCTCGGCTTGCGCGGGATTTGTGTCAAGAGCCATGGCGGTGCGGACGCGGTGTCGTTCGGCCACGCGATCGACGAAGCGGTGCTCGAAGTCAGCAAGTCGGTGCCCGATCGGATCAGCACCATGCTCGAACAACTGCTCGTCAACCAAACGGATATCTGAAGCCTGCCATGCTCGCATTCGTCTTCCCGGGCCAGGGCGCCCAGTCGGTAGGCATGGTCGCCGCATTGGCGGCCGAGTTTCCGCAGGTCCGCGCACGCTACGACGAGGCGTCGTCGGTGCTCGGCCTGGACTTGTGGGCACTGGTCGATGCCGGCCCTGCCGAGCAACTGAATCTCACGCAGCACACGCAGCCTGCGCTGCTCGCCGCGAGTGTCGCGACCTGGGACGTGTGGCTCGCCTGCGGCGGCCCACGGCCGGCGTTGCTGGCTGGACACAGCTTCGGCGAGTACTCCGCGCTCGTGTGCAGCGGTGCACTCGCTTACCGCGACGCCGTCGGCCTCGTCGCGGATCGCGGTCGCTACATGCAGGAAGCGGTGCCGCCTGGCACCGGCGGCATGGCGGCCGTCCTCGGGCTCGAACAGCCGGCGCTCGCCGCAGCCTGCGCCGCCGCCGGTGAACTCGGCGTCGCGCAGTGCGCGAACCTCAATGCACCGGGACAGATCGTGATCTCCGGCGCCGCCGCGGCGGTCACCCGCGCCGGAGAACTCGCGAAGGAGGCGGGCGCCAAGCGTGTCGTGCCACTTGCCGTCAGCGTGCCGGCGCACAGCGCGCTGATGCAGCCGGCGGCCGAGCGATTTGCCGCGCGCATCGCACCGATCGCATTTGACGTGCCGCGGATCCCGGTCCTGCACAACGTCGACGTCGCGACCCACGACGCCGCGCACGACATCCGCGCTGCGCTCGTCGCGCAATTGTATTCGCCGGTACGCTGGCAGGAGACGATCGAGGCCTTCGCCGCGCGCGGCGTCACGCAAGTCGTCGAATGCGGGCCCGGCAAGGTGCTCGCGCCGCTGGTCAAGCGCTGCGCCGCTGGGCTCGACGTCCACACACTCAACGGACCGGCCGAGCTGCGCGCGGCGCTCGGCGGCCTCGAGGCATAGCATCATGACCGAACGACGCACCGCACTCGTCACCGGCGCCAGCCGCGGCATCGGCCGCGCGATCGCCGACACGCTCGCCGCGCAGGGACTGCAGGTCATCGGCACCTCGACGACCGAGGCCGGCGCGGCCGCACTGAACACCGCCTTGCAGGCGCACGGCCCCGATCACCTCGGACTGATGCTCGACGTCACCGATCCGGCGTCGGTGAACGCGCTGTTCGATACGTTCGCCGCGCGCAGCCTGACGCCGCTCGTGCTCGTCAACAACGCGGGCATCACGCGCGACAATCTGCTCCTGCGCATGAAGGACGAGGAATGGCGTCAGGTTATCGATGCCAACCTCGGCTCGATCTTCACCCTCAGCAAGCATTGCGTGCGCGCGATGATCAAGGCGCGCTGGGGCCGCATCATCAATATCACCTCGGTCGTCGGCGCGTCGGGTAATGCCGGACAGGCGAACTACGCGGCCGCGAAGGCCGGCGTCACCGGCTTCACGAAGTCGCTCGCGCAGGAAGTCGCGGCGCGCGGCGTGACCGTCAACGCAGTCGCACCAGGCATGATCGATACCGACATGACACGCGCGCTGAGCGACACTCAACGCGAGGCCCTGCTGGCGCGCATCCCGGCCGGCCGTCTCGGCCATGCCGTGGAGATTGCGGCGGCCGTGGCCTTTCTCGCGTCGGAACAGGCGGCATACATCACCGGCGAAACCCTGCACGTCAATGGCGGGATGTACATGGCCTGAAGGTGTGGCGCATGCCGAAGTGCGGCTGCGAAACGCTTGAAGTCAAACAGGTAAGTGGTGTCCGACGGCGGCCGCACTTGGACCGTCGCGAACGCGCTTAGTTGCTTGAAACTTGGATCTTTTCCACTAAACTAGCGATGCCGCAGCAGCCGCTGTACCAGAGCCGGGAGGACAGTCCGCAAATGAGTAGCGTTGAAGAACGTGTCAAAAAAATCGTCATCGAACAATTGGGCGTCAAAGAAGAGGAAGTGACCAAGGAAGCCTCGTTCGTCGACGACCTCGGTGCCGATTCTCTGGACACGGTTGAGCTGGTGATGGCCCTGGAAGAAGAATTCAAGACCGAGATTCCAGACGAGGAAGCCGAGAAGATCACCACCGTCCAGCAGGCCATCGATTACATCACCAAGAATCTGGGCTGAGCATCACAACAAAACCCACCAGAACACCGGGGCCGCGAATCAGACTGCCCGATGGCAGGCGTATCGCGGCCCTTCGCATTTCAAGGGTGAGGGAAGGAGCCAACCTTGGCGCGTCGCGTAGTGATCACCGGTCTGGGCGTGGTCGCCCCGAACGGGAATACGGTCGCCGAATCCTGGCGTAACATCGTTGCCGGCAAAAGCGGCATCCGCCCGATTACGTCGTTCGACATCTCGGAATTCAGTACCCGTTTCGGCGGCAGCATCGTCGATTTCGACGTCGCGAAATACATTTCGCCGAAAGAAGCCCGCAAGATGGATCCGTTCATCCATTACGGGATGGCGGCCGCGATCCAGGCGATGGAGGATTCCGGCTTTACCGTCGACGATGAGAATCGCCGCCGGATCGGCGTGCTGATCGGATCCGGAATCGGCGGACTGCCGGGCATCGAGAAGGGCTATCAGTCCTTCATCGACGGTGGTCCGCGCAAGATTTCGCCGTTCTTCGTGCCGAGCAACATCATCAACATGATCTCCGGCAATCTGTCGATCAAGTACGGCATCAAGGGGCCGAACTTCGCGCTGGTGTCGGCATGCTCTACCGGTGCGCACTGCATCGGGCTCGCCGCGCGGATGATCGAACGCGGCGAAGTCGATGCGATGATCGCCGGCGGCGCCGAGAACGCAACCTGCCCGACCGGCATCGGCGGTTTCGCCTCGGCGCGCGCGCTGTCGACCCGCAACGACGATCCCGAGGCGGCGAGCCGGCCCTGGGATCGCGACCGCGACGGTTTCGTGCTCAGCGACGGCGCCGGTGTGATGATGCTCGAGGAATACGAGCACGCGCGCAGGCGCGGGGCGACGATCTACGCGGAATTCGTCGGCTTCGGCATGAACAGCGACGCCTACCACATGACCGCGCCATCGCCGAATGGCGAAGGTGCCGGCGAATGCATGGCAATCGCGCTCGCCGATGCGAAGATCGACAAGACGGCGGTCCATTACATCAACGCACACGGCACGTCGACGCCGGCTGGCGACAAGGCCGAGACCGATGCCGTCAAGGGCCTGTTCGGCGATCACGCCTACAAGCTCGCGATGAGTTCGACGAAATCGATGGTCGGTCACATGCTCGGTGCGGCCGGCGGCGTCGAAGCGGTCTATACCGTGCTCGCCATCCGCGATCAGGTTGCACCGCCGACGATCAATCTGCAGACGCCTGATCCGGAGTGCGATCTCGACTACGTGCCGAACGTCGCGCGTCCGATGAAGATCGACATCGCGCTGTCGAACTCCTTCGGCTTCGGCGGTACCAACGGTACGCTGATCTTCAAACGGTTCTGAGGCGGGAAGGTGCGCGGACGCGCCCCGGTGCCGTCCGCGAGCCACGCAACGACGCCGTGATTTTGATCGACGGCATTGCCGGCGCGCAGCTTCCCGCCGACGATCGCGGTCTGCATTACGGCGACGGTCTGTTCGAAACCCTCGCGCTGATCGATGGACACCCGCAGCACTGGCAGCGACATCTCGCGCGCCTCGCCCGTGGCGCCGCACGACTCGACATGCAATGCCCGCCGGCCGCGCACTGGCAGGCAGATCTCGACCACGCCCTGCGCACCGTGCCACCCCGGCCACGACGCGTCCTCAAACTGCTGCTGACCCGCGGCAGTGGTGGCCGCGGCTACGCGCCGCCACACCCGGCACGCCCGCGTCGTATCCTGCAACTCACCGACTGGCCCGCGTGGTCCTTCGATCCCTTGCGCGACGGCATATGCCTCGCGCTGTGTGACACGCCGCTCGGCCGCAACCCGTGTCTCGCGGGTCTGAAACATCTCAACCGGCTCGAACAGGTACTCGGGGCGGCCGAAGTCGCGGCAAGCGGCGCCGACGAGGGATTGATGTTCGACGATCGCGATGAACTCGTCGAAGGCACGCGCACCAATGTGTTCGTGGCCCTCGGCGACACCTGGCTGACGCCCGCACTCGACGCGGCGGGGATCGCCGGCATCCTGCGCGAACTCGTGCTCGAATTCGCACCGGCGGCCGGCATCGCCGTGCGGGAGGCACGGATCCCGCGCGGCGAGCTCGCGAACGCCGACGAGATCTTCGTCTGCAATTCGCTCGCCGGGATCTGGCCCGTGCGTGAACTGGGCGGTGCGTGCCCGCGTCGATTCCCGCACTGGCCGCGGACGCTGCAGATCGTCGCTGCGCTGCGCACCGCAGGCGCCCTGGCGTGAGACGCCTGCTGTGGCGTCTCGCGCTTGCCGGCGCGATCGTCGTCATCGCGCTCGGCGCTGCCGCCGGATGGCTGTGGCGGGATCTGCAGCAGAATCTCGATACCCCGCTCGCGCTCCCGGCCCCCGAATTGTTCGAGGTCGCGCCCGGCGCCTCGGTCGCGACGATCGCGCGCGCATTCGCGGACCGTGGCTGGTTGCGTCATCCGCTGTATCTGCGCCTCTACGTGACCCGTGCCGGACTCGCGGCACGGCTGCAGGCCGGCTGGTACGAGCTGCTGCCCGACGACACCCCGCGCCGGATCGTCGCGCGCTTCGTCGCCGGCGACGTGAAGACCTATGCCGTGACGTTCGTCGAAGGCGCGACGGTGCGCGATCTGCTGGCGCAGACGGCGAACCTGCCGGGACTCGTGCACGAACTGGCGGACACAGCGCCCGAACGCGTGCTGGAGGCGATCGGCGGCCCGGACGAGGCGGCCGAAGGGTGGCTGTTTCCATCGACGTACTATTACCGCCACGCGACGAGCGATCGTGATCTGCTCGCACGCGCGCATCGCCAGATGGCCGAGGTGCTCGCGAAGCACTGGGCGACGCGTGATCCCGATCTGCCATATGCGTCGCCGTACGCGGCGCTGATCATGGCGTCGATCATCGAAAAGGAAACCGGACTGGCCGACGAACGACCGACCATCGCCGGGGTCTTCGTACGCCGGCTCGCGCGCGGCATGCGCCTGCAGACGGATCCGTCCGTGATCTACGGCCTCGGCAACGCGTTCGATGGCAATCTGCGGCGCGTGGATCTCGAGCGTGACACCCCGTACAACACCTACCTCCGATCGGGCCTGCCGCCGACGCCGATCTGCATGCCGGGCGAGGCAGCGATCGCGGCCGCGCTGCATCCGGCGCGCGGCGATGCGCTGTACTTCGTCGCGCGCGGCGACGGCAGTCACGTGTTTTCGGCGACACTCGACGCGCACAATGCGGCCGTGCGCGATTATCAGCGCAACGGCACACGCAGACAGGACGCACCGAAGTGAGCGGACGTTTCATCACCTTCGAAGGCATCGAAGGCGTCGGCAAGACCACGCAGGTCCCAATTGTCGCTGCCGCGCTGCGCGCGCGCGGCATCGATGTCGTCGCGACGCGCGAGCCCGGCGGCACACGGCTCGGGGAAGGGATCCGCACGTTGCTGCTCGACAGATCCCTGCCGCCGATGGCCGACATGACCGAACTCCTGCTCGTGTTCGCCGCCCGCGCCGAACACGTGGAGACGGTCATCCGTCCGGCACTCGCCGCGGGCCGCTGGGTGGTCTGTGATCGCTTCACGGACGCGAGCTATGCCTATCAGGGGGGCGGACGCGGTCTCGCAGACGAATCGATCGCGACGCTCGAGCATCTGGTCCAGGGCGGGCTCGCGCCCGATCTCACGCTGTTGTTCGACGCGCCCGTCGACATCGCGCTCGGTCGTGCGCAGTCGCGCGGGGCGGGAGACCGCTTCGAGGCCGAACGTGCCGAGTTCTTCACCCGCGTGCGCGACGCCTATCTCGCGCGGGCGGCCGCCGCGCCGCAACGCTTCATCGTCGTCGACGCGTGCCGCGACGCTGCAGCGGTGAGTGCGACGCTGCGCGATCTGTTCGCACGGTGGCCGGCATGACTGCGCCGTACCCGTGGCTCGTCATGCCGTGGACGCAGCTCGTTCGCGCCTGGCGGCAGTCACGTCTCGGCCATGCCCACCTGCTGCACGGCCGCGCGGGATTCGGCAAGCGCGCGTTCGCGCGCGCATTCGCGGGGCTGCTGTTGTGTGAGGCGACGACGGACGACCGCGCCTGCGGCACGTGCCGCGGGTGCACGCTGTTCGCCGCCGGCAACCATCCTGATTTTCTGCCGGTTGCGCCGCTCGAAGAAGGCAAGGCCCTGACCATCGATCAGATCCGTGAACTCGGCGGGTACTATGCGCTGCGCCCGCATTATCGTGACCTCAAGATCACGGTGATCGAGGCTGCCGATTCGATGAACCGTGCGGCCGGCAACGCGCTGCTGAAGCTGCTCGAGGAACCACCGGCCGGTGCCATCATGCTGCTGATCGCCGATCGTCCGTCGCAGTTGCTGCCGACCATCCGCAGCCGCTGCCAGCAGACGGTGCTCGATCACGGCAATGCCGCCGACATCGTCGAGTGGCTGGCGGCTCAGGACACGAGCACACCGCGCGACGCGCTGCTCGAACGTCTCGCCCGCGCGGCGGGGAGTCCGCTGTTCGCGCAGCGTCTCGCCGAGCCGGCCGTGTCCGGCGCCATCGACGGACTCGTCAACGCGCTCGGCGGTGTCGCCGTCGGCAAGCTCTCACCACTCGCGGCGGCCGCACGATGTGCCGATCTGCCGTTGGACCTGCTGCTCGATCAGGTGCTGCGTCTGTGCCACGAGACGCTGCTGCTCAAGGCGGGCGCACCCGTGCCGCTAGCAGAATACGGTCGCAAACCGGCGCCGGGTTTGCAGCGTCTGGCGGATACCGTACACTCGCGAGCGGTCGGGGAATTCATCCAAAAAGCTCAGGACGTCAAACGCTTGAGGCTTGGGCCCGTGACCCTGCGCGAGGCCGATCTCGCGGCCTGGCTGTGGTTCGACTGGCAGGCGGGGACGGCCGCGACGCGCAGGCCGAGCCAGCGCTGATCGAACCCGTCGACGTGTTCCGCGTCGTGCGCGGGCGCACCAGCGCCGGCAGAAGTGTCCTGATCGAACAGGACCGTGTTACGTAGCGAGGGCAGGCAGTAGTGGAAACACCGTTGGCAGCGGGCGGAAAGAATCCGCGACAGGGCATCCTGTCGCTGACGATCCGCGACAAGAGCTCGCTGTACGCGGCCTACATGCCCTTCGTGAAGAACGGCGGCCTCTTCATCCCGACCAGCAAGACCTACAAGATCGGCGACGAAGTCTTCATGCTGCTGACGCTGACGGACAGCAAGGAAAAGCTGCCGGTGGCGGGTCGCGTGGTGTGGATCACGCCGGCCGGTGCCCAGAGCAACCGGACGGCCGGCATCGGCGTACAGTTCAGCGAACTCGACAACGGCGCCACCCGGCACAAGATCGAAACCCAGCTTGCCGGCGCGTTGAAATCCGACCGCCAGACCCACACGATGTAGTGTGCCGCGCCCGCCGGCGCGCCGTTCGTCGTCTCTCCAGGATCAGTCCCGCATGTCGCCGCTGCCCGCGCTCGTCGATTCGCATTGCCATCTGCCGTTGCTCGGCCCCGAGCGTGACACGGCGCAGTATCTCGCCGACGCCGCCGCCGTCGGCGTCGAACACGTGCTGTGCGTCGGCGTCGATCTCGAGAGCTTCGCTGACGTGCACGCGATCGCGCGGCGCTTTCCGAACGTGTGGGCGAGCGTCGGCATTCACCCGAACGGGGAGACCGGGGTACGCGATACCAGCGTGGAAGAGCTGTGCGCGATTGCCGGCGATCCGCGCGTCGTCGCGATCGGCGAGACGGGCCTCGACTACTTTCATCAGAAAGGCGATCCCTCGCTGCAACACGCGCGTTTCCGTGTCCAGATCCAGGCCGCGCGCGCAGCCGG